>NZ_JAYUPA010001062.1:0-2516 GCF_043760365.1 Armatimonas sp. | reverse complement strand
CAGAGCGAGGACACTCTCACTGTCTTTGAGCCACCGGATCGCTTCCTCGCCGACGGCACACCACTCTGGGAACCAACTCGCGGGAAAAAAGGCCCGGTGGTGCTGGTGTTGATGGGATTCGACGCGTCCAATGCATTCACCGCCACACAGATGATGCAGCTCATGGCTCCCGCAACCGACCTGATCCGCGCCGCCGGGGGCAGTGTCGCCATCGTGCGCTTCCCAGACTCACAGCTCCTCCCCGAGACACTGGCACCACGGGCACAGCAGGCGATTCGCACTCTCGCAGCCGACATGCGGGAGCGTGTCGCCGTGGTGGGAATCAGCACGGGGGGGCTCACGGCCCGAATCGCCCTCACGGATCGCTCGCTACCCGTGCGTACTCTGGTCACCTACGACACTCCCCACCGAGGCGCGAACCTCAATCCGCAGCTCCAGGCTTTAATCCGTCGTTATGCCGGTCCCGGTATGCAGCGCCCCTTAGACAGCCCGATTACCCGAGCGATCCTACAGGACTACGCCACCGAGGTGCGCTGGAAAAAACGCGGACTGGCAGACTGGCCCGAGCAGGTCACCACCCGCCCCTGGCAACCGCTCTCGCTCCCCGACTGGCCCCGCTGGTGCCGGACAGTGGCGCTGAGCAATGGCCCCCGCCGTGGAGACAACCACTCCCAGACACTTCTGAGGCTCTGGCAGCCCTTCCGCCAAGAGCGCGTGCTCGCTCGCCGGGCGGATCAGCAGCCGGGTTCTCTGCTCTCTGGTCTGGCAGGTTTTTCCACAGCACTTCCCCTAGGAATCGCGGGTGCGGAGATCCGAGAGCTTCCCACTTTTATCCCCACGGAATCCGCCCTCGATGCTCCCGCGGATACACCACCCCCCGTAGATGCTTTCTTCTGTGTTCCCGATGGCGCAACGCCGCTCCTCCACGACCAGCTCAGCGAAGAGGCTGCTCGCTTCTTGTTTTACCAAATTTTACATTCAATCTAATTTTCCATTCCGTTCAGTCTAAGTGCTTGTGTCAAAAAAACCATAATCTTAAGGATGACTCCTGAAACCTCGGAATGGATGCTCTGGCTAGGTGCAGCCGCACAAAAAAGCCCCGATCTCTCATGCCTGCTCGACACACAGGGTCGGCTGGTCTATCTCAATCCGACGGCGGAGCGTTTTTTGCTTGACCCTCATCTTACCCAGATGAGCTGGTTCTCGTCCCAGGAGGAGCTGACTCCTCGGGAGCCCAACCACTGCCCTAAGATTCTCAGCCATTTAGATGCCCTCAAGGAAGCGGCAGCGAATCAAGGCTGGCAAGGCTTTATCAAGATCCGGAGTGCGCAGGGGCAAGAAAGCCACGAGACTTGTTTAGCAGCCACGCTCGTCCCTCTGGCGGATACCTCCGGTGAGATCACACGCTACCATCTCAGTGCCCATGAAGTGACCGCTCTCGTGGAAAGTACAGGAGTCCATATCACGGACACCCGTTTTGCCCTGATGATGGAGCTCATGGATGATATCGTCAGCCTCCACGACGCCAACTTCTTCACTCTCTACGCAACTCCGGCTCTCACACGCATCATGGGACTGTCGGCACGACAAACAACGGGGAAGTCGGTGTTTCGCTGGATGCACAGTGAGGACAAACCCCGCGTCATGCAGGCGCTGCGACGGCTGCGGCGCACTGGTGAGGCAACCGTTCGGTGGCGATATGTCTCGCGGCAGGGTGCGTGCCAGTGGCTGGAAACACGGGTACGCACTCTGGAGGAGAGCTGGGCACCAACACGCTACCTCTGCTCCACCCGCGATATCGGCCCCCAGATCGTTAATGAGGAGCGGGTTCTCTGGCGTGCGCGCCACGATGCTCTGACGGAGCTTCCCAACCGGAGCTACTTCATGGAGCAGATCAAGAGGGCATCAGCCACACTGCCTCCCGAGCACCTACTAGCGATTCTCTTTCTCGACCTAGACGGCTTCAAGCGCATCAACGACTCCCTCGGTCATGAGACGGGCGATACCCTGCTGCGTATCGTCGCTCAGCGCCTTCAAGACACTCTACGCCTGCATGATGTGATCGGGCGCATGGGCGGCGATGAGTTCACGATCCTGCTCAACCCGATCCACTCCGCCGATGAAACCGAGATTCTCGTACGACGTCTGCTTGCCGCAGTCGCTCGCCCCGTCATGGTAGGCGGCCAGGAGCTGTTCGTCTCCGCCAGTATCGGAGTTAGCCTCTACCCCGACGATGGCACGGATGGCGAGACCCTGGTGCGTCATGCCGATGTCGCGATGTATCAGGCCAAGCAAACAGGCAATAGCTTCCGCTACTTTGACCACTCCATGCATGACGCCACCCAGGAGCGCCTGCGCCAGGAGCGCTGCCTGCGCCGGGCACTGGAGCTGGGTGAGTTTGAGATGCACTACCAGCCGCAGATGAACCCTCGTACCGGGGAAGTCAATAGCCTGGAAGCCCTCCTACGCTGGAAACGCCCTATGGAAGAAGCCCCGATCAGCCCAGCTCGCTTTAT
>NZ_JAYUPA010001061.1:0-2517 GCF_043760365.1 Armatimonas sp. | reverse complement strand
AGACACCCAACTTTCCCTACACGGATGCGCAGGCACTCGGGGCCTATCTGGGTATCGGGATCGGGGCAATCTGGGCGGCGCGGCGGCACTTTAGCTGGCTGGCACGAGTCTTCTTCAACGAGGAAAAAGAGATGCCCGACCCCAACGACCCGATCTCCCAGAAGAGCGCGGTCTGGGGCGTGCTGGTCTGTTTAGCGCTTCTGGTGATCTTCTTCCGGCTCTCGGGGCTGAGCTTTTTGGTGATTGCCGTGGCGATGATTATCTACCTGGGAATCGCGATTGCTGTCACCCGCATGCGCGCCGAGCTCGGCCCGCCCGTCCATGATCTGCACCACGCCGGAGCGGACACGATGCTCCCGAAGATCTTCGGGCCGACGGCATTTTCCCGCGAGGATCATATCGGCCTGAGCTTCTGGTGGGGCTTCAACCGGGCGTATCGTGGCCATCCAATGCCCATCGGAATCGAGTCGCTTAAGATGGCGGAGCAGAGCAAGCTGGGCACAAAGGGGATGTTCTACGCGCTGATCGGAGCCGCGGTTCTGGGGCCACTGTGCGCGTTCTGGGCACTGCTACATCTCTCGTATATCAACGGTGCCGCCGGTGCAGTAGGGCCGCCCAACGTGATGGAGATCTTTGGCCGCGAGGCATGGAACCGCTACAACAACTGGACGGGAATCCCGGAGCCGCCCCACCCGCAAGAGGGCATGGCGGTACTGGCGGGGCTGGGCTTCACACTCGTGCTGAACATGATCCGTGGCCGCTGGATCGGTTTCCCGTTTCACCCGGTTGGCTACGCGATTGCGTCGAGCTGGGGAATGAGCGTTCTGTGGGTGCCGATGCTGGTCGCCTGGGTCGTGAAAATTCTCATCCTACGCTACGGTGGCCTTGGGTTCTACCGCAAGTGTGTCCCGTTCTTTCTAGGCATTATCCTGGGTGAGTGCCTCATGGGCGGCTTCTGGAACCTCACCGGAATTGCCCGTGAAGTGCCGACGTACGCCTTCTGGCCGTAAAAACCCAATTCACTGGGTGGTAACCAAATTTGCGCTGGTGTTGTCCTTGGGGGTACAAGGAATACACAACTATGAGCATTACCTACGAGCTAACAAAAGACGACGGCGTGGCACTGATGAAGTATCTGTGGCAGCGCCCGGAGCGGCGACAGAAAGAGCGCAAAGAGAACGACACGATTGCGGTCGCTTTCGCCGTGGTGATCTGGATGCTGGTCTCCCGCGCCTCCGACAGCCTCTCGCTTTTGATTGCACTGGCACTCGGCCTTTATCTATTGAAATCCCTGCCGCAGTGGCGGGAACGCAAGGGCAAGAAGTGGGTGAACTCCGATGGCTTCCAGCAGTGGCTGGGCGCACGCATGGTGACCATTGAGGAGAGCGGCCTGCGCGTGGTGAGCACCCGTGGCGAGCGCCTGATCTACTGGGCGAGCTTCAGCGAGGTGATCGAGGCTGATAGTCATCTCTTCCTGCCGTTTGGGATGCTGGAGGTGGTCGTGATTCCAGGGCGTGCCTTCGAGACCGTTGACACTCGCACGGCGTTTCTGGTGGAGATCAAGGCCCGCCAAGCTGCTGCACAGGCGGCCAAGCCAGCGGGCGGGGAGGAAGCGGTATGACGGTCACTTTTGAGCAGAGCCTGAGAGATGTCTACGACTGGATCGAGCACCAGCGCGGCAAGAGAAAAACTGAGTTCCCGCTCCGGGCTATTATAACTCTGGTGATCATCGGCTACGGGTTTCTCCAGCGCGGCCAGACCGTTGTCGCTTGGGTGCTGATCGCGGTGGCAATTGGGATGGCCGCAGGCCCACTATTGGCTCCTTGGCAGCGTAGCACCTGGCGTCGCCGCTTGGAAATGGCGGAGAAAATAGACGAGAGCGGCAAGCTTCCTGAGACAATGCGCCCCAAGCGCACCCTCACACTGGAGCAAGGCGGCCTGCGGGTGGTGGAGCACAATGCCCACCGCGAGGTACTGCACTACTGGGCAGCCCTGGAAGAAATTACCGAGCTGGAGCGCATTGTGGCCGTACGGATTGGGTCGGAGACCCTGCTGATCCCCAAACGTGCTTTTGCAGATCCTGAAGAGAGCGCTGCGTTTGTGGCGGAGCTTCAGGGTAGAATGCCGGTGCGTGAAACTCAAGAAACGCCTGCCGGAGAGTCGTAGCCAGAAGAAAGAGCGCCTTGCCGCTGACCGAGACCGCCGCGATTTAGATCGTGAGCAGGCCTTAGGTCGGCGGGAGGCGTGGCTGGCGCAGCACGACCGGAGCAAAGTTTTATTTCACGAGTGGCGCAACGCCGTTGAGCGCCGCCTGGAGTCGGAGGCGGCGTACGCAAACTTCGAGGCCGTCCATCGGCGCTACTGGGATCTCTTTCGCCATATCGGGATGCCCTCCACCGAACTCTCCCTCGCCCTTCAGCGTCACCGCGACGGCAAGCCTCTTGATCCCGAGCCGCTGATTGAGGAGCTGGAGACGCAGAGCAAGTTCCGTCCGCAGCTCGCGCACCTGACCAAGCA
>NZ_JAYUPA010001060.1:0-2520 GCF_043760365.1 Armatimonas sp. | reverse complement strand
TGGCCGGGTGGGTTCGCGCTGTAGATTTTCGCCTGACTCAGGTAAAATGCTCGCATCATGAACCCAGCCATTTTTGCCCTCTCCCTTTTTCTTTCTCTTTCCGCGCCACAAGCGCAGCCAACAAGCCCTCTGAGCGGCCTCGCATTGCGGAGCATTGGCCCTACCCTGACCACGGGGCGCATTGCCGATGTGGCGATTGACCCTACCAACCGCAGTATCTGGTATGTCGCTGCCGCCTCTGGGGGGCTGTGGAAGACGGAGAACCGTGGGCTGACCTTTACCCCCATCTTTGACAGCTACGGCTCGTACTCGCTGGCGACTGTCGTGATTGACCCGAAGAACCCGAGCGTCCTCTGGCTGGGAACGGGTGAGAACTCGTCGCAGCGGAGTGTGGGTTTTGGCGATGGCGTGTATAAATCTCTGGATGCGGGCAAGACGTGGCAGAAGATGGGGTTGGAGAAATCCGAGCACATTGGCAAGATTCTCATTGACCCGAGGAGGCCCGACACGGTCTATGTAGCCGCGCAGGGGCCGCTCTGGTCGTCGGGCGGGGACAGAGGACTCTACAAAACCACCGACGGTGGCAAGACGTGGGTGTCAATTCTGACGGTCTCGGAGAACACGGGGATCTCGGATATTGTTTTTGACCCGAAGAGGCCCGACACCATCTACGCGGCTTCCTACCAGCGGCGGCGGCACACGGGCGTCCTGATCGCCGGTGGCCCCGAGGGGATGATCTACCGTACCGACAATGCGGGCAAGAGCTGGAAGAAACTCGACAAGGGCCTTCCTACTGTGGATAAGGGCCGTATTGCACTCGCCGTCTCGCCGCAGAAGCCGGAGGTGGTCTACGCCATGGTGACGGCATCTGGGAAAGAGGGGGGATTCTTCCGCTCGAAGAACAAGGGCAACAACTGGGAGAAGATGAGCGCGTGGGGGCCGAGCGATGCCCAGTACTACGGCGAGATCTTCCCCGATCCGATTACCTTTGACAAAGTGTGGGCCGTGGACACGCTCTTTCAGATGACTGTAGATGGCGGGAAGACCTTTACGGGCCAGCGCTGGAACACGCACGTGGACTACCATGATATTGAGTTTGACCCCACCGATCCGAAGCACCTGATTCTGGGCTGCGATGGCGGCCTCTACGAGAGCTACGATGGGGGAGCGAGCTGGCGGCACTTCAATAACCTGCCGCTCTCGCAGTTCTACCGGATAGCACTGGACATGACACAGCCGTTCTATTATGTCTACGGCGGGATGCAGGACAATGGGACAATTAGTGGCCCCGTGCGCTCGCTGGCACCCTCGGGGGTGCGAATGAGTGAGTGGCTTACCGTGGGCGGCGGTGATGGCTTTCAGGCACGAGCGGATCCCACCAATCCGAACACAGTCTACACGAGTAGCCAGAATGGGAGCTTCTCACGGCTGGATAAGAAGACGGGAGCCAGCGTCAGTGCAAGCCCGCGCCTGCCACTCGCGGAGCGGGGGCGCTGGAACTGGGACACACCGTTTCTTATCAGTCCGCACAACCCGAGCACACTCTGGATGGCGGGAAACAAGGTATTTAAGAGTGGGGATAAAGGCACGACGTGGAAAGCGGTCTCCGGCGACATCACGCGCAATATTGATCGAAATACACTCTCAGTGATGGGCAAAGTCTGGGACGACACGGCAGTGAACCGGCACCGGAGCACGACCGACTACGGAATCGCCAGTGCGCTGGACGAGTCCACTAAAGTGAAGGGACTGGTCTACCTGGGCACCGACGAGGGGCTGATTCAGGTGACCGAGGACGACGGTGCCACGTGGCGAAAAGAGGAGAACTTCCCCGGCGTCCCCGCGATGGCAACCGTCAGCGATCTTGCGGCGTCGCAGCACGAAACAAATACGGTCTACGCATCGTTCCATGACTTCCAGCACGGTGACTTCAAGCCCTATCTCCTCAAAAGCTTGGATCGCGGCAAGACCTGGGTAAGTATCGCCGGTGATCTCCCGGCCCGTGAGTTTGTGTGGAGTGTCGCTGAGGATCCGATCAACCCGAAGCTGCTCTTTGTGGGCACGGAGTTCGGGCTCTATGCCACTTTTGATGGCGGCACACACTGGCACCCTCTGAAAAACGGTGTCCCGACGATCGAGGTGCGCGATATTGCGATCCATCCCAAGGCGAGCGATCTGGTGATCGGAACTTTCGGGCGGGGCGGCTATGTCCTTGATGATCTCACCCCACTCCGTTCCCTCGCCACCGAGAGCCTCCCGACCGCACCGACACTGCTCCCGAGCCGCCCGGCGACGCTCTATCCTGACCTGGGTTACATCCGCGCTGCACAGGGTAACCCGACCTTTGCCAATCCCTGGCCGACGTACTTCACGTACTGGCTCCCCGCCGAAGTGAAGGGAAAGCTTGCCATCACGGTACTTGACGACAAAGAAAATGTCGTGCGGGAGCTAGAAGCCCCGACAGCAGCGGGACTCCAGCGGATTGGTTGGGACTTGCGCCAGGTCGGAGCGAATCGCTTC
>NZ_JAYUPA010001059.1:0-7112 GCF_043760365.1 Armatimonas sp. | reverse complement strand
GTGCCGAAGAGGGATGCGCCGGTGAGATCGGCGTCGGTGAGATCGGCGTTTTCGAAAGCCGCGCCTTCTAGGTCGGCATCGGTGAATTTCGTGCGGGTGCAGTTGGCATTTTCTAGGTGCGCGTTGGAGAGGTTGGCGCGGGTGAAGTCGGCGCGGGTGAGGTTTGCGCCCTCGAAGTGCGCGTCGCGGAGCTTGGCGTCAGCCGCTTTCAGCCCTGTGAGATCGCGTCCCCGAAGATCCACACCACGCAGGTCCAGCCCCGAAAAGTTGCGGCTTGCGAGGGCACGCTCCAATATTTTGGGGTTCACGCTAGAGGTGATGTAGCGCTCCTCGCGCCACGGGTCGGCGTTGTTGTGGTAACCGATCTCGTCTTCCCAGTACCCCCATCTATCTTCCCTAAGTAGCTCTATGCGCTCCAGCCACTTGACCGACTTATAGAAATAGCGCCCTGGAGTGACCACGCGCACGGGGCCACCGTGAATTTCTTCCAGTGGCGCTCCATCGGCGGTGAAGGCGACCAGGCATCCAAGCCCCAGCGCCTCCGAAAGCACCAGCGATGTACTATGCTCTCTGTCGGAGCGTGCGATAAACGAGATATATTTTGCCTCGGATAGCGGCCCGCCGCAGAGCGCGAGTAAGTCCGTCAGCAACAAGCCCGTAAACGCAACCCCGAGCTTACTCCAGCGCGTGACGCAGTGAATATCGTGGGCCTGCGTCACCTGTGGCAGGTTCAGAAGCTCGTCTAAACCAAACACCCGCTGCTCCGTCACCAACCCATGCACTGTCACGTTCCACGGCGACAAATCCCCCGCACGCGGCGCTTTCTCCCCGACCACGGGCCACTTCCCCGGCGCGGCGAGCTTCTGATTGGGCGGCAAGTTCATGCGCCTATTTTACCAGGGGGTGTGCGGGATATGCCGGGGATTGGAAATCCCCGGCTCAGAACCGTGCTAGCGGCTTCACTCCGCGCTGCGTTTCTGAGAGCGTTTCTAGTTCGCGCCAGAGGTCGTAGGTTAGCAGGGGCTCGTGCGCCCAGAAAGTCGCGTGGTACTCGCCTGCTCCACCTCCCCAGTCCCAGCCATATGCCCAGCCCGCAGTCCGGCCTAAACGAACCAGCTCGTGCAAATCGCTGTGGTGAATACGCTCACGCTCTTCCTCAGGATGCTTGAGAGGTAGCTCGTTCTGGTCAATGATCTGGCGCAAAATTGCCTTCGGGTTTGCCAATCCGGAGAGAATGTAGCCGTAGATGGGATCGTCGTCCTGTCCGGTTCCGCAGAGTGTATGAAACGCCGCCCGAGATTTACAGGAGACAAGGAGGGCGTAGTTCGTTCGTCCGTAGGAGTCTGTCCATGTTTTTCTGCCATGTTCCTGGCACCAGCGTAGCCCTGCGATTTTCTGCTCCTCTGAAGGATCGGCCAGCCAATGCAGAAGTACGTACGGCGGGTTTTGCTCGATCTCGCTCCGCCGCCACGCCCATTCACCCTCAATACCATGGTCAAAGAAAATTGCGCCCTTGAGCTGTTCTTCTAGATTTGTCAGATTATCGTAGCGGGCTAGGATCAAATGGTCGAGCGTCTTGCGCTTCTTCCAGTCTCGGGTCTGCTCCTGCGCCACGCAGTGTGCGGTCAGTGCATCGGCGAGGGTGGCGTCCTCCGTGACAAAGGCGGTGATGTGCTCACTGTAACTGAAGCTCCAGGAGCAAAGCGCCCAAGTAAAGCTCGCCGCGAGGAGCGTGGCTTTCTGGATCAGTGCCTCGCGGTAGAGCGTCCCGCTGGGAAATTCGACGGTGAACTCGGGCACATCGCCGAGTCGTGCGCCATGAAGTGCGCGGAGGCTCCCGGTGGTTGTCGGGACACTCTTAAAGTCTTGTACAGAAAATGCAGGCTGGCCCTCGGCGACGACAAACGTGGTGAGCGCCGCTTCGATGAACTCGCGGTGGAAGCGAGGGCTGAAGAGGATTAGGTGCATGGTGGGAGAACTATACCGTCTTTGGGACAGGCGCGGTATTATGCGGAAAACTACGATGGATACACTCAAACTTTTTGATGTGGTTGCGCTTCTGAAGGATCGGCCTGAAGAGGGGCTGGTGCGAGGCTAGGTGGGGGCTGTTGTGGACGAATATGCGCCTGGTGTCTTCGACGTGGAGTTTTCTGACACACAAGGAAAAACCTACGCAATGGCAATTGTTCCTCCTGCGGAGCTAATGCGGCTTTGTCATCAGCTCTCGCAGGCGGCATAGGTGGTTTATGGATAAAGATACTATTGAGTTCGTTTTGGCAGCGGCAGAGAGCTATGTGGCGTCGCTAGATGACGATGAAATGGGCTATGAGGAATTTGAGGCCGAAACTCAGCTCATAGATGCGTTTGGGATTCAGGAAATAGGCGATGCTGCCCACCGCTGTGCCACATGGCTCTGTGTGCTTGCTTCACAGAAAGTGCTCTATGGGTGGGTGGCTCTGGAATGCGAGGGCGATCTTCCTAGCCAAACTATTGAGGCGGTCTCCAAGTGGGTTCACAAAGGAATTGAACCTATGGACTGGCAACTTCTCATCACTCCAGCCCAAGCCCGACGGAAAGGGCGAGTGATTATGGACTGCGATGCCTGCCGTGCGGAGCCTATCGCGAGTGCCGTTGCTCATACCGCACGATTTGCGAGGACTGCCGTTTCCACAGATGCGGCTCAGGTTCTCTGTGACGTTTTTTCAGCAATTAGCGAAGGAGTGTATTGGTCGGAGCGAGACCCGATGGACTTTCAAAAGTGGGTTGGGATGGTTGCCATCCCTGCGGCTCTTGAACTTCGTAGCCTCTCCGAAGCCGATCTGTATTCGTAGGCGACGAAGTCTGTTCTGCGGGTCCTCGGGACGCTCCTTGCTGGGAGACGGGGATTTCAATCCCCGGCCCCTCGCCCGGAGTTTTGGGGCGCGGTATCATGGTATGCAATGAAGCAATACCATGTTGCCTTGGCGGGCGCGACGGGCGCGGTCGGGGCGGAGTTTTTGAAACTGTTGGCGGAGCGTGACTTTCCGCTCGCCTCGCTGAGCCTGCTGGCATCGGCGCGTTCGATGGGCAAGACGATACCGTTTAAGGGCGAGAAACTTCCCGTCACTGAGTTGACCGAGGACTCGTTTAAGGGCTGCGATATCGCGTTTTTCTCGGCGGGCGGGGGGCGCTCGAAGCAGTACGCACAGGCGGCGGTGAAAGCCGGAGCGGTCGTGATTGATAACTCGTCGGCGTTTCGTATGGATCCCGACGTGCCGCTGATCGTCCCGGAGGTGAACCCCGACGATGTGCTACTCCACAAGGGCATTATCGCCAATCCGAACTGCTCGACGATTATTCTCCTGATGGCCCTCGCGCCGCTGCACCATCGCTGGCCTGTGAAGCGCGTCGTGGTGAGCACCTACCAGGCGGCGTCGGGCGCGGGTGCAGCGGCGATGCGCGAGCTCGAAGTGCAGGCAGGCGAGCTACTTGCGGGCAAGCCCCCGACCAAGGAGATCTTTCCGCACCAGGTGGCCTTTAATCTCTTCTCGCACAACACGGCGATTAACGAGACGGGCTACAACGAAGAGGAGCTGAAGATGGTCAAGGAGACCCGCAAGATTCTCCATGCGCCCAATCTTGCCGTCACCGCGACGTGCATTCGCGTCCCAGTTCTGCGAGCGCACTCCGAGAGCGTCAATATTGAGTTTGTCGGAGAGCGGCCCAGCGTTGAAGAGGCCCGAGCGGCGATTGCGGCGTTTCCTGGCGTGATTCTGGTAGACGATCGCGAGGGCAATAACTTTCCGATGCCCATTGATGCCACGGGCCGTGACGAGTGCTTGGTCGGGCGGATTCGCGAGGATCTCTCACACCCCAATGCGCTCGATCTCTTTGTGGCAGGCGACCAGATCTTAAAGGGCGCGGCCCTCAACGGCTACCAAATCGCCGAACTTTTGATCCAGCGAGGAGTAATTTAGCCATGCCACAGACCGTTCAACAACCTACCGAAAATGCTCCTGCGCCGTTTCGGATTATCTGGACACGTGAGGACTGTGAGCGCTTTGAGAATGATGGCTTACTGATTCCAGGAAAATATGAGCTGATTGAGGGAGAGATAATTCGAAAAATGCCACAGAATCGTCCACATAGTGCAGGGATTAGTCGTCTTTTTGCCTGGTGTCTTTCGGTGTTTACGATGGATTTTGTCCAGACCCAAGCAGCGATAAATGTCTCGCCAGAAGACAATCCCACGAGCTTTCCTGAGCCTGATGTGTTTGTGCTTAATCGCTCGATTGCCTATTTTACGAGTGCGTTTCCCACTCCAACAGATTTAGAGCTTGTTGCTGAGGTATCGGATTCTACGCTTGCCTTTGATCTCTCGACCAAGGCGGGGCTGTATGCGCGGGCGGGGAGTATGGAATACTGGGTGCTGGATGTGATCGGGCGGGCGCTGACGGTGCATCGGGAACCGAGCAACGGGCGCTACCAGAGCGTCGTGCGCTACGCCGCCGATGAGAGCGTGGCAACACTTGCAAAGCCTGCGAAGCAGGTTGTGGTCTCGGCGCTCTTGCCGCCACTGGCCCCTGTAGAAACAAAAGAGGAAGAGAACTAATGCGTGGAATGCGGCCCCGGTGGGGGTATGTGGTGACGGCGATGGTGACACCTTTTCAGGTGCACGGTGCGATTGATTTTGTTGAGGCCGTGGCGCTGGCGAAGTGGCTCTTAGACAATGGCTCGGATGCGCTGGTGATCAATGGCACGACGGGCGAGTCGCCGACCACGAGCCGTGAGGAAAAAGCGGCGCTGGTGAAGATGATTGTGGACGCGATTGGCTCTGAGAAAGTGATCGCGGGCATCGGAGGGAACAACACGGCCGAGGTGATCGAGGCCGCGCACGATGCCAAAGCCGCCGGTGCCGGAGCGCTTCTTGCCGTCGTGCCCTACTACAATAAGCCGAGCCAGGAGGGGCTCTACCAGCACTTCAAGGCCGTGGCGAGCGCCACGGAGCTGCCCGTGATGCTCTACAATGTCCCTGGGCGCACGATCACTAACTTAGAGCCCGCCACCGTGATTAGGCTCGCTGCGGACTGTCCGACTATCGTGGCGATTAAAGAAGCATCGGCGAATCTTCAGCAAGTGGGGGATATTATGTTGAATACTCCAGAAAGCTTTGATGTCTACTCTGGTGATGATGGCACGATTCTCTCGACATTGGCGCTCGGTGGTGCGGGCGTGGTAAGTGTGATCTCGCATGTCATTGGCTCGGAGCTTCAGGCGGTGCATCAGGCATGGTTTGCCGGCAACCAAGCCAAGGCGGCAGAACTCTTCCTCAAGACACTGCCCGTCGCGAAAGTGATGTTCTCAGTTCCCTCGCCCGCCCCGACCAAGTGTGCACTTCGGGCATTTGGCCTGAACGTCGGGAAAGTGCGCCTGCCGCTCGTGGACTGCAATGAGCACGAGACGGAGTCAATCCTGAGTGTCTTGCGGGAGCACGGGCTTTCCGTATGAGCCAGACGATTCACACGCAGCTGATTGGGCAGCCACAAACTCACACGGATAGTAAGGGGGAGTGGCGCACGGCGATCTATCGGGCGGCAGTGACCGGCTCGGTGGCGCTGGAATTGCGTGGGCTTGTAGGCGATAAAGTTGCCGATACGAAGCACCATGGCTCCAAAGATCAAGCCGTCTGTGTGCATCCGCTGGCGCACTTTGAGCACTGGAGTGGTGTCTATGGCACTCCGCTTGCGCCGGGAGCTGTTGGAGAGAACTGGACTCTGACGGGCAGCGAGGCCGACGAAACTCTGGTCTGTATTGGGGATATTTACGCTATTGGGACGGCGCGGGTGCAGGTCTCACAGCCGCGCTTTCCGTGCAGCAAACAAGAACGTAAGCTAGGGATTAAGGGCTTTCTCAAAGCTGTGATGGCCACGGGCAAGTCGGGCTGGTACGTGCGCGTTCTCACTCCCGGTGCCGTCGAAGCGGGTGATATGCTGGCTCTGGAGAGCCGCCCGGAGCACGGCCTGACCGTAGACGATGCCAACCGAGGGCTACTGGGGAAAGAGATCAATGTCGCTCTGATCGAGCGTCTGCTAGAGATCCCGGAGCTCTCGGCTGTTTGGAAACGCGGCCTGCGGCGACGCTTGGGTAGTTTACAGGAGTAAGAAACGCATGACGACAAGACGGCAACGACGACGGATTAAGCTCTACACTTGGGGAGCGCTGGTGCTTCTTTGCCTGGTGCTTGCACTGATTCCCATCCAGAGTGGCCTGGTGCGCAAGCTTCTTGTCGGGAGTGTCTTTGTCGCCTGGGCGGGCGGCTTATTTTTGTTCTGGAGCGTGGTCGTCGCGCGGATTGTCTTTCTTCTGCCACTCGCCGCTGCCGTCGGGCTGGCGCTGATGCCCTATCGAAATGCTGATGGGGTGCGGATGCAGGCAACCTACACCACCGCGCTCAAGAGCTATGAGGGTGTCCCGTATATCTGGGGAGGCGAGAGCCGGTGGGGGATAGATTGCTCTGGTCTGATCCGCTGCGCTATGATAGATACGTGTTTCTTGGAGGGCTGGCGCACCAAAGACCTCGGGCTCCTGCGCTCCGCCGCCGCCCTCTGGTGGTACGACGCGTCGGCCAAGGAGATTGGGGAAGGCTACACAGCGCGCACCTACGTGACCAACGCGAGCACCACGCTCAATACAGCAGACTATACCAAACTCCATCCTGGGGATCTTGCCGTCACCCAGAGTGGGCAGCATATTCTGGCATATCTGGGCGGGAAGACCTGGATCAATGCCGACCCCAAGGGTAAGTTTGTCGTCGTGAGCAAGACCGCCCCGGATACGAAAGATGCCTGGTTCAGCACGCCCGTCAAGCTGGTGCGCTGGTATCGCCTTCAGTAAGCCACGCGGCTTCGTCGGGTGTGAGCGTGAGAGATGCGGCCCCGAGAGCCTCTTGGAGATGCGCCTCCTTCGTGGTGCCAAAGAGCGGGAGCGTCGGCAGGGGGAGGCTACGGAGCCACGCCAGCGCGATCTGCGTTGCCGTCGCGCCGTATTGCATTGCCAAGTGCTCCGCCCGCTTGCGTCTGATCGCGTTGTCGGGCGTATCGTAGAGCCGAGCAGCCTTCCCTGCGAAGTAGCCC
>NZ_JAYUPA010001058.1:0-2529 GCF_043760365.1 Armatimonas sp. | reverse complement strand
CGTTCGTTCCTCACTATGCCACCCTCCCTGTCCCATTGAGGGTTGAAGACCCCCTCCAACCTCCCCCTTCCTTGCCCTGAGGGAAGGGGGCCGGGGGGATGGGTTCGGGATCAGAACAGCCGCCCGGGTAGTGGTGGCGTGGGCAGCTCGCGGGTCTCACGACCTGTTTTGGCGGCTCCCGGTAGCCCGCTCGTCCCAATTCCTTCCACGAGATTCTGTAAGCGCTGCGCCAGCCGTGTGTAGCGCGGCTGGACATGTTTGTTCGAAACTGAGCGTTTCAGCGCCCACTGTGTCCCGATAATCACCGCGAATTTCTTAGCCCTTGTGAGTGCAGTATAGACTAAGTTGCGTTGAAGCATCATGTAATGCGTGTTATGAACAATGATAACACACGCTGGATACTCTGAGCCCTGTGCTTTATGCGTTGTTAAACTGAAGGCATGGTTTAGTTCATCTGTTTCGTTAAATTCATATTCTACTGGCCCTTCTGGATAATCAACAATCAATATTTGCTCTTCGGATTCAATCGAACCAATATAACCAACATCGCCATTAAAGACATTTTTATCGTAGTTGTTGCGCCGCTGCATCACACGATCCCCGACACGCAAGATAATGCCGCCCCGTGGGTGCTCATTCTTGCTGGCATGGGGCGGGTTGACGATCTTTTGCAGCTCCTCGTTTAGGTTGCGCACCCCCACCATGCCGCGCTGCATCGGGGAGAGTACCGTGATCTCCTCGGGCTTGAACCCCAGATTCGGCAGGCTCTTGGCGACAATCCCCTTGATCTTCTGAAGCAAATCTTCCGTCTCGTCCACCTCGATAAAGACGCAGTCCGCGCCGTTTTTCGCCTCACTGGGCGGCAGCAGCGTGGGCATCTTGCCTTTGTTGATGGCGTGGGCGTTGGTGATGATCTTGCTGGCCGCCGCCTGCCGGAACACCTGCGTCAGCCGCGCCACGGGGACGCGCCCAGACTGGATCAAGTCATTGAGCACATTGCCCGCCCCGACACTCGGGAGCTGATCCACATCGCCCACGAAGATAATCTGCGCCCCGTCGGGGATGGCACGGATCGTGTTGTGCGTGAGCATTAAGTCCAGCATCGAGGACTCATCAATCACCAGAACGTCCAGCTCCAGCGGCTCGCCCGGCCCGTGCTTGAAGCCCTTCTTCTCGGGATCAAAGACCAGCATTCGGTGGATCGTCTTCGCCTCCCGCCCGGATACTTCCGCCGCACGCTTGGCCGCACGCCCCGTCGGAGCCGCAATCTGAATCCGCCGCCCCAGCTTTTCGAGTGCCTGGACAATAAAGTTCGTGGTGAAGGTCTTCCCGCAGCCGGGGCCGCCTGTCAGTACCAGCACGCTCTCGCTCAAAGCGCGGCGCACGGCCATGTCTTGCTCCTCGGAGAGCGTTTCGTGGCCGGGGAGACTCTCGACGATCTTATCAATATCGGCGGGCTTGGGGCGGTTGCGCCACGGGGAGTTGAGGAGCTGGTGGACTCTATCGGCGACGGCTTTCTCTGTTGTATGAAAGCTCGGGGTGTAGATGGCGACCTCTTCGTGCCCCATCAGCTCGACAGTTTCGGCGACTAAGAGACTACGGGCGATGAGATCGGCCAGAACCGGTTCGAGTTTTTGACCGAGCTGCGCCTTCTCGTGCGCCTGGTCGTGCTCGGGCAGATCGTCGGCGGACTTAATGTAGAGGTTCTCCGCCGCCTTGCTCACCAGCTCGTTCTGGGGCAGGTAGCAGTGCCCGCCACTCTCCATCTCACTATTAAGCACGTAGACCAGCCCGGCCTCCAGGCGCTGCGGGGCATCGTAGGTGACCCCAAGGTTCAGCGCGATCTTATCGGCGCTACGAAACCCGATTCCCCAGATGTCCGTGGCGAGCTGGTACGGATTCTTCTCGACTTGCTCAATAGCACGCTCTTTGTAATATTTATAAATCTTGACGGCGTAGGTGGGCGTGATCCCGTGGCCGATCAAGAACTCCATGATGGCCGCGATCTCTTTTTGGGCGATAAAGCCCGCCTGGATCATCAGCGCCTTCTTCTCCCCAATCCCCTTGACTTCCTGGAGTTTGTCCGGGTGGTGCTCGATCACCTCCAGGGTCTTCACTCCAAACTTCTTGACCATCCACTCAGCGGCTTTTGGCCCGATCCCCTTGATCATCCCGGAGCCGAGGTACTTCTCAATGGCCGCCGCCGTCGCGGGGCGGATCACCTCGTAGCGCACGGCCTTGAACTGCTTGCCGTGCTGGGGGTGCTTGTCCCACCAGCCAAAAATCCGCAGGCTCTCGCCCACCACGGGGTTGGAGAAGCTCCCCAGCACCGCAATCACATCCGCCTTCACTTTGTCGCGTGCATCCATCGGCAGGACTTTAAGCACCGCGTAGCCATTCTCTTCGTTGTGGAACGTCACACGCTCAATCGTGCACTCCAGCGCTTCAGTGGGGCGGTAGGTCTCGCCTTCTTCGCGGGTTCGGGGGGTAAAAGCCATATGCAAGCATTATACTTCGCCCTCAGCCACT
>NZ_JAYUPA010001057.1:0-7154 GCF_043760365.1 Armatimonas sp. | reverse complement strand
ATCGCCCGCGATGCCCTGCTCGCCGACCTGCGCTGGCGCAACCCGGACCGCTGGACGCACTTGCACCGCCGTGCCCGGAGCTACTACGGCGAGCGCCTCGCGCAGGCCAGTGATCGGGAGCAGCAGCGTCTGCTCTGGGACTATGTCTTTCTGCACCGCGACAATCCCGTGATTCAGTCCGCTTTCACCTGGCAGGACGCGGGAGCCTACGCCGACAGCGCCCGCCCCGAAGAAGGCGCACTTCTGGCAAGCTGGGTCGAGAAACACGAAGGCGCTCTCGCGGCCACACGCTTTCGCCACTGGTGGGGCCACCCTGCACTTAGTACAGCCGTTTTCCGAGGGGGGGAGGGCAACTCCCCACTGGGCTTTCTCTGCTGGCTGGAGCTGGATAAAGTGTTGCCCGTAGACCGCGAGCAAGATCCCGTTGTAGATCGTGCCGTCGCTTTTCTCGAAACCAGCGCGGCACTACGCCCCGGTGAGACAGCCCTGTACTTTCGCTTCTGGATGGCGGGAGACACCTACCACGCTGTCTCACCGATCCAGAGTCTAGTGATGGTCAATGCAGTCCGGCAGTATCTGATTACGCCACGCCTAGCCTATAGCTTCTTTCCGATTCGTGACCCCGAGCGCTGGGAGCCCGTCTTTGCCTACGCCGAGGCACCACGCTGCCACGCCGCCGAGTCCGATGCCGATGGGTTTACCCAAGGAGTCTTTGCCCACGACTGGCGTGTGCAGCCTGTGGCGCAGTGGCTACATGTGCTGGGCGAGAAAGAAGTGGCGGGAACGGCAGTCCAAACGCGCCCCACATCCGCCGAGACCTATCTGGTACTTAGTAAGCCCGCCTTCGAAGTGGCGCTACGCAATGCTCTCAAGTTTCTGGATCGCCCCGAGGCACTAACAGATAGCCCGTTACTACGCTCTAGAATCGTCGTCGAGCGTACACGAGGAGTTGAGGCCGCACCCCGCGAGCGCGCTTCTGTTCTCCAGAGTCTAATTCGCGAAACCACCACCGGCTTGCAAGGCCATCCGAAACGTGCGCGAGGCTACTACGCGCTTCTTCACACCTACCTGCGCCCCGCCGCCACACAAGAGAAAGCCGCCGAGCTTCTTGATCTTCCCTTCAGCACCTACCGTCGCCATCTGGCCGAGGGACTCACACTGCTAACCGAGACGCTCTGGCTGCAAGAGATCGGCGAGGCGCTGAAGTAGCCGCTGGTTAAAACCAGCGTCTGCAATGGCACTGCGTGCCGCAAAGCCCGTGCCGGGCTACCGAATTAACTCCCCAGCCCGGCACGGGCTTTGCGGCGAAACGCCACTGCAGACGCCTCATTCCATGGGGCGGTCAAAGTGGAAGTGAGCTTCTTCACAGTGTTGTGAGTAAAAAATGAGCAGTTTTTGGACTGGAGTCTGAGCAACGTACTGGCCTAAACTTAAGGAACCTAAGGAGCCACCCTGTATATAGGGTTAGCACCAGGGCAATCACCAAGATTGCCCGGAAATTAACCAGGAGTATGGTCATGAAATCAGTTACCAAGCGCTCTCTTGCCCTCGCCGGCACCGCGCTCGTTTTTATCGCAGGGCTGATCGGAGTTCGCAATGCACGCGGTTCCGACCACGCGGACACACCACAGATCGCGGCCTCCCCGGGCACCGATATCACCGATGTTTTTGTCTTTCCCAGTGCAACCAATAGCAACAATGTCGTGCTGGCAATGTGTGTCTCCCCGCTGATTCCCACAGGCGGCACCCGCGCCTTTGATCCCACGGTTCTCTACCAGTTCAAGATAGACAACACGGGCGACAAAGTGGAAGACCTGGTGATTCAAGCACGCTTCGAGGGCACGGGAACCAGCCAGAAAGTGATTATCGCGGGGCCGACCGCCCCCTCTCGCACCGGGACCATGAGCGATGCACTGATTCCCTCAACCGTCACGGGGACATTTAATAGCGCCTTTTCGCCCAGCAGCGGCATGCAGGTCTTTGCCGGAGTGCGCGAGGACCCGTTCTTCTTCGATCTGGAGCAGTTCTTCACCATCCTACCTGACCGCGCCACCCCGATCAGTGGCACTGCTGTCGCCCTTGCCGATGCCAACACCCCCAAGGCAGGCACTTGGCGTGCGGCGGGTGTCGCCAAGGACTTTCTGATTGGCTACAACCTGCTGGCAATCGTCGTGGAGCTTCCCAAGAGTGCACTCAAGGGTTCCGCCGACGGCAAAATCGGTGTCTGGTGCACCACGAGCAAATAACTTCGCGGAGAAAAAACAAAATGAAACAATTTATGCTACTCATTCCCATCGCCGCTCTTGTTCCCATCGCCCTGCTTGCGGGCTGCGGCGCTAACACGGTCTCCCGTAACCCGGAGAGCTTCCAACAGGTAGACCGTCTGGCACGGCCCGTGGTCAACGAGGTCTTTGCCTCCGTGGCTGGAGACCGCCACAAGACCAACAACGAGATCTCGCCAAGCCAGGACTCCACCCAGCTTGCCAATGACATCCAGAACTTCATGCGCAACACGGCGGGCCGCTCGCAGGCCATCACCGATGTGGTGAAGGCCGTTCTCGTACCCGATGTGCTCGTGGCGGATCTGAACCAGACCGACTCGGCAGCGTATCTTGGCTCGGAGACGGGTGGAGCGACCGGCGGCAAGTTCGGCGGGCGCAAGCTCACCGACGATGTCGCGGATATCTCCCTGGGTGTCGTCTTTGGCAAGACAGTCTCCGCGCTCGGACTCGCTCCTGCTGATGGCAAGGACATTCCCACCCTCACCAGCGACAATGTAGGGTCTGGAGGCAAGCACTTCACCGCCACCTTCCCCTACCTGGGAGCACCACGGTAGTGCGACGTGGGATCGCGCATGTGCTGGTATTTGCCGTCGGCGGCTTCTTCTGGGCGGGAAAGCACTTCTCGCCCAGGCCCAGCGAGGCAAAAACAAGCGCACACGTGGCCTACGACCCGACCGAGATTGAGAAGAGTGTACGGTTCTTAGAAAGCCGTGCTCTCTCCGATCCGCAGGGGGCCACGGGGCTGGCGATGCTGGCAAGCGCCTATCTGCGCCGCCAGAGTGAGCTGGGCGATCCCGATGATCTGCTCCGGGCCGAGGCGAGCGCACGCCGCTCGCTCTCGGTACGGAGCCACAACAACCCCATCGGCCTCTGGGCGCTCACCAAAGCGCTCATGGGCCGCCATGCTTTTGCCCAAGCACACGCAGTGGCAACACAGCTCGGCGATGGCGCACTGGAGGCCGAGTGCGATCTTGAGCTTGGCAACTACGACCGGGCACGAAAGCGCCTCGCTGAGGCCGCCGCCCTGCGCCCCACCGATCCGATTATCCGTGTTCTCCAAGCACGTGTCTGGGAGCTCGTCGGAAAAGTTCAGCTCGCGGAAGATGCCTACAAGAGTGCCCTCGCCCTCACCGACATCAACTTTGAGACATCCGCTCCGAGCCGTGCCTGGTTTCATAGTCGCCTCGCCGCGTTTCTGGCCTCGCAAGGACGCTTGGCAGACGCAAAACAAGAATACGAAGCGGCGCTCGACGCTTTCCCTAATGACCGCCGTGCGACACTCGGCCTAGCGCAGCTTGCCGCAGAACAGGGCGACAAAACCGAGGCCCGTCGCCTCGCGGAAACCATCGCGCTCCCCGAGGCCGCGATGCTGCTCTACACCCTCGGCGACAAATCACAGTGGGAGCGGATTACGTCGGAGGCCAGCGGACGCCACGTCCATGGCCGCGCCCTCGCCCTGTTCTACGCCGATGCGGGCCGTAATTTAGAAGAAGCTGTCAGGCTGATGCGCTCAGACTGGAGCGCCCGCAAAGACATTCACACCGCCGATGCGCTTGCCTGGACACTCTACAAAGCGGGCGAGCAAGACGAAGCGAAAATCTACGCCCGACTCGCCCTCGACACAGGAACCTGTGATCGCTCTATTCTTGAGCACGCAAAGCAAATTCTCTCGGAGACAAACGATGAAACGAAACTTTACCCTCATTGAGCTTCTGGTTGTTATTGCGATCATTGCGGTACTGGCCGCGATTCTTTTTCCTGTCTTTTTCCAGGCACGTGCCAAAGCCCGCCAGATCTCCTGCCTCTCGAACCAACGTCAGCTCGGTGTGGCGGCGCGAATGTACATGACGGACTGGGACGGCGAGCTTTTCCATCACCATGACGAGTGGGTACTCGACGATGGCACGACTGTTACGCAGCTTCCCGCCAGTGTGGATGCTTGCCTAGGCGGCGGCTTTGGCAACAGCCACGCTGAGAAGCCCTGGCTGGCAGCTTTCCAGCCCTATCTCAAGAACCAAAACGTGGCGCACTGTCCTGATTCACCCGCAGGACAGAGCTACTTACTGAACTCGATCTTCACTCATAAGTCCTGTCGTTATGCGCTGGAAGGCGTGCTGGGAGATTTTGCCTCGGAGCCCGTTGTTGCGGCGCTGCCCAACCCCAACTTGATTCTCTTCTCCGAGCGCAACTCCGAGGCGATGAACGCGCAGGACAACGAGGCATACGCCAGCCCCGACCAAGACGACTACGATACCTGGGGCGGCGAGGCGGCGCTAGTGCACTGGGGGGAGGGCAAGTACGGCGATCAAGGCTGGCTGCGCTACAACCGACATACGGGAGGGGCGAACTACACCTACGCCGACGGTCATGTCCGCTGGCTGCCCTGGAGCCGTGCCCGCCTCGACCAGTTCCCCGATCATATTGTCCGAAATCCTCTTGAGGAGCCCGTTCGATGAGAGGAGCCCGTCCGATGAAGCGCCTTCTTTATTGCCTCTTGCTATTGCTCAGCGTCGCACTCTCCGCGCTTGCCCACGATCCGCGCTACAGCAGTGTGATCCTGCGCCTTGAGGCCACAACACTACGCATCAGCTTAGTCGCGCCCGTGGGCAAAGACGTAGGCTTACGCCAGCGGCTCGCACTGGAGGCCAGTGGCAAGCCCGTGGCAACCGAGGGCGAGAGCCGGATTCAAGATGCCAGCAATCGGACAGTGTTGCTCGACACCCACGCCGCCGTGCTCGCTCCCAAGCAGCTCACCCTCATGCAGCGCCTCTTCCCCGAGGATCCGCAGAGCCGCACAATAGTGCTGCTCTATTCAGGGGATAAGCTGGTCCAGGAGAGCGTGCTCGATGCCAGCCACCCGCGCTTTGTCTGGGAGGCAACGCAAGCGCCCGAGCCAGCACTCTCGGTAGTGCGGCGCTTTGTGCAAGAGGGCATTGCGCATATTTTCGCCGGACAAGATCACATTCTCTTCGTGATCGCGCTGCTCTTGCTGGGAGGAAGTCTGCGCCAGCTTACCAAGATTATCACGGCTTTTACCCTCGCTCATACGGTCACGCTCTGCCTGGCGGCGACGAAAACCCTAACACTCTCGCCTGCGATTGTGGAGCCGCTGATCGCGCTCTCCATCGTGGCGGTGGGAGTTGACAACTTGCTCGCCAAGCCCGGCGAGCGCGACTTTCGTGCCCTGATGGCGCTGGGTTTCGGACTGATCCACGGCTTCGGGTTCGCCGGAGCACTCACGGAGATTGGGCTGCCCAAAGAGGCGCTAGGCCTCTCGCTGGGAGCGTTCAATATCGGCGTGGAGCTGGGGCAGCTGAGCATTGTGTTGGCGGTCGCACCGGCACTGGCACTCCTGACAAAACGAGCCCCCCGGGCCGGGCGCCGGGCGATGCTCGCGGGCACGGTTACCGTGATTTTATTGGGAGCACTCTGGTTCTTGCAGCGGATTGGCTAAGCTATTTCCCAGGCAGCCCGAGCTTGACACGGGCGGCGAGGATGCCCCCCTCGCGAATCGCGGTGGCATCCGTACTCAGTGCTGCCAGGAGCGAGCCGCCGCCCCGATCCGTGAAGAACGACTGTACCTCTGTGAATAAGCGCTCTAGCGACGGGAAAGACTGCAGCTGTTGGGCTTCGTAGAGCGCGGCCAGAGCGGCCTCGGGCTCGGCGATATTGCCCAGCGCGGCTCCTTGCCAGCGGCGGGCCTCGGCCTGGCCTGCCGCATCGCCTAGGTTGGAAAAGTGCGCTGTTGCCTCTTCCAGTAAGAGAACCGCACGGGCGGGCTCCTCGGTGAGCGTGATGCGCCCCAGGACCAGGAGGGCACGGGCAAAACCTTCCCGACTCTGGGCACCCCGCGCGACAGTCAGTGCACGCTCTGCCAGATCAAAGGCGGCATTTACCTCGCCGCTACGCAAGTGCCCCAGTGCCAGAGCGAGCAGCACCCCCGTGGGTCCTAGAAGCGCTTGAGGCGGCGACTCGGGAAGCGCGACCGCGAGCTGGTAGCGGCCTTCGTCCTCGGTGGCGAGTCCGGCGCGCAAGAGAACCTCCATGGCGCGCTGCCAGCCCTTGCCCCAGCTTGCCTCCAGATCCTCAGTTGCTGCCCCCGTGGCAAAGAGCGAGAGTACCCCCAGCAGGCGGCGCACTCCCTCAGGGAGGCGCTCCAGGAGTAGATCACGGGCAATCGTGAGTGGGGTAGTCGGCCCTCCATGCAGCGTGAGGGCCGTGAGCTGCGTCTCCATTCGTACACGAAGTGCCGTGAGGGGCTCGGTCTCCAGGAGCGCCGCCGTGAGCCGCGCCGCCTGCGGATTGCCATCGAGCAAGCGTGCCAGAGAGGCAGTCTCCTCAGAGTCGAAATCTCGTCGCGCCCAGCCCACTAAAAGCCGTCGAGTATCGCTGACGGAGAGAGGGGGCAGCTCCAGTGCCTGCTCCCCTGGGATATTCAAGGGGCGATGTGTCGCGGTGAGCAAGTGAAGCTCAGGGAACTGGGTTAGGAGTGCAGGAACCACCGGCGCTTCCAGCACTTCAAGGCCATCAAGGATAAACAGGGCGGCACCGCTGTCTGAAGGAACCCGCTGAGCCACCGCTTCCCGAATTGCGTCGGTGTGTCGAACCCCCTTCAGGCTGGCCCAGAAGACCCCCGCCGGAAAAGCCCCCGCCTCCGTGAGGCGCTGGGCAGCGGCACGTACCAGAGCACTTTTACCCACTCCTGCCGCGCCATAAAGGGTGACAATCCGCGAGGAGCAGACCGTTCGTACCAGTGCCCCCAACGCTTCGTCCCTGCCTACCAGCTTGTCCGCAAACGCCCGTAGTCGGGCGAACGCCGCCTCTCTTGCTGAACCTTCCAAATCGTTAAACCGTCCGCTCCGCGCTCCAAGG
>NZ_JAYUPA010001056.1:0-7157 GCF_043760365.1 Armatimonas sp. | reverse complement strand
CCTTGAACTCCTCAAAGATAATATCGTCCATGCGGGAGCCCGTCTCCACCAGCGCCGTGGCGATAATGGTCAGGGAGCCGCCGTGCTCGATATTACGTGCCGCCCCAAAGAAGCGCTTGGGTCGGTAGATCGCCGCCGGGTCAAGACCACCCTGTAGTGTGCGCCCGGAGGGATTCACTGTCAGGTTGGAAGCGCGGGCAAAGCGCGTGATGGAGTCGAGGAGGATCACCACATCGCGGCCAACCTCCACCAGGCGTTTAGCACGCTCCAGGGTAAGATCGGCAACCCGCATGTGGTTGTCTGGCAGCTCATCGAAAGGCGAGGCGATCACTTCACCACGCACCGAGCGCCGTATGTCAGTCACTTCCTCCGGGCGCTCGTCTACTAGGAGTACCATGAGGTGAATGTCCGGGTGGTTGATTGAAATCGAGTTGGCGATCTGCTTCAGCAGAATCGTCTTACCCGCTTTCGGCGGCGCGACAATCAGGCCGCGCTGGCCCTTACCGATAGGAGACACCAGATCCATAAAGCGCATGGAGAGTGTCTTGGAGTCCAGCTCCAGCGTGATGCGTGAGTCCGGGAAGATCGGGATCAGCTCATCGAAATTGGGGCGCATGCGTGCCACATCAGGATCGAAGCCATTGATTTTCTCGACGCGTAGGAGCCCGTAGTACTTCTCCGAGTCTTTCGGAGGGCGGACAAATCCAAGTACCTGATCGCCTGTCTTGAGGCCAAAGCGCTTCACCTGTGCTTGTGCAACATAGATATCATCGTTGCCAGCGGCTAAGTTCTGCCGCCGCAAAAAACCGTACCCCTCGCTGTTGATTTCTAGAATCCCCTCACCACTGAGCGGCTCCTCGCCGTTCTGAGAGGCTTCTTCCAGCTCGCGCAGGTCGCTCCCGGCTCCTAGCGGAGCACCACTGCCGCCACGCCGGGGCGGGGCGTAGGGCGCGGCGTTCCCTCGTGCAGGACGCATGCTATGTCCGGGACGGTCTCTGCGCTCCGGGCGCTCGGGACGGTCGTAGCGTTCGGGGCGCTCGCTACGAGGAGCGGGAGCCGGTGTGGGCTCCGCAATGCGCTCGGGCAGGTCGGCCACCAGTTCCATCGCCTCTTGCTGTGTCAAAGGGGGGGGAGCGGCATTCTGGAGTAAGCGGCGGCGACGGGAGGGGGGAGCAGGAGGGGGGAGCGCGGCATCGCCAAGGAGCGATTCGGCAGCGGCAACCAGCTCAGGGGCAGGGATCGGGGCGGGGGTAGAGAGGGCAACAGGCGCTTCAGGAGCGCTTGCCACCGAAGTGGGTGCGGAGGTGTTTTCGACCCCATCAGGGTCGGAGGGCGTTGTTAAACGACGTCTAGGCATGAGAACTTTCCGAAAACGAAGCGGTCGGCGAGAGCACGACGAAACACGAAAAAGTGTAAGGGAAAGGCTCGCCGGGAAGAGTTGAAAAAAAGCAGACCACAAACCCTGAGGTTGCTTTCGTACCAGTGTATCACGTATTTCACGTGGAGCAACTTGAACTGCCTTATTTTCGGCACAAAACACGAAAAACTTCAGAATTTCAGCGGTTTTATTGCAACTGCGCAAGCTCTTGCTTGGCTTCCGATGCCGAAGCGGCTTCCTGTGCAACCCGCCGCGCCGTTTCTGAGAGCTCGGCAAAAGCCACCGTAGGCCCCATACTTTCGTCGAGCTGGTGCCCCGCAAGCCCCTCGCGCAGGGTCTCGATCTGTGCCAAAATCTCCGCACGGAGCGCCGCCGCACGCTTGGAGAGAAGTGCCGAGTTATCATGCGCCTTGGCACGCCGCTCTAGCGCATCGGCGCGCCGAGTCAGGGAGTCCGCCGTCACCCGATCCGGCTCGGTGAGCGCCTGTTGCTGAAGCTGCGCGGCTTCCAAACACAGGGTTGCCGTGTCAATGGGCTCCACAGTCACCGCAGGGAGGCGCTCAATCGCCTGCCCGAGCGCCTCGACTGCTGCTCGAATATCGGTCTCGGCTTTCTCACTAGCATCGGTCAGGAGGGCATCGCGCACCAGCCGTAGATAGGCGATTTCGAGCTCATCCACGGAGTCGCGTATCAGTCCTTCAAGTTCGACGGCATGCAGCGGCTTGTGGAGGCTCCGAAACGCCAGCCCCGAAAACGGCCCAAAGCCCAGCGCGGAGAAGCCCGCCGTCGCCGCTACAAAACTTGCCCAAGCGATATTAGGATCAAGCCCATGCTTTCTTGCCATGATAAGTACAATTATGCCCGGCAAGAGCGGCCCTAGGATGGCTGTGCACCATGCCGTTCCCTGGGTTGCCTCACTTGCCACAGAGTTGCCTACCGCAGCCTGTCGGTCGGTCATCCCCAGCCCTTTTGCCCAGAGCTTTCCTAGCACACCTAGGTGTGGCTCCGGCAAGGGAGTATTAGGTTTGTAGCTCGCCCCCCCGCCATTGGCTGCTGTCGAAGCGGCAGTGCTCCGCTGTCGGACAATGCGAGCGTGATCGTTCTCACGCAGATCTTGCGGGTAGAGTTTCATGGTTAGGGAAATTCTACCCGCAAACGGCCTTTCTACCCGCAAACAGCCTCGTGCAACTAGCGATGTGCGGTTTTGGGACGATCCGCCATCTCCATCAGCCCCAGTGTCGCCCATCCTGTTGCGCCGAAGGAGCTGTACTGCGACTCACCGCCGGGGAAGCCCGTATCAAAGAAGTAGTTGAAGGGCTGGATAGTCTTGTTCTGATACCAAGCCCCGCTCTCATCCTGCATACGGAGCAGATAGTTTGTCGCCTGGCGCAGTGCGCCGTCGGCTATGGACACCCCAGCAACTCGCAGGCTATAGAGTGCCTGCCCCGTTGCCATGGAATCGCTGGCCGTGCCCGGCTTCACACCCCAGCCCCCATCGGTGTTCTGAAGCGCGATCAGCCGCTGAGCATCGCGCTGAAGCGCCTTGGTCTCCAGCCCGGACCAGCGCAGTCCCAGCAGACGCATGGCGTGATCTTCTGTCGTTTTTCCTGGCGTTGCCTTCAGCCAGCTTTGCGCCTTTGTTAGAAGCGGTGCGCTCTGCTCCGGCTTGAGATAGCGCTTCATCCCCAGGAGCTGGAGCGTCGTGGCCGTGATGAGGCTCTCCTGCATCGGGCCACGGTGCAGAGTGAAGCGCCAGTTACCTTCAGGCTGCTGCTGCGTCGCCGCGTACTGAGCCAGAGCCGCAATCTCAGGGCTTGTCTTCGTCCGTGCGCCGTCCAGGCCCCAGAACAAATAGGCGCTGGCAATGCTCATCTCGTCCATTTCTGAGGTGGGAACAATACCGGCTAGCTTGGGGTCACTCTGGGAGAGGCCAATCAGGGGCGCAACCTGCTGGAGGTTCTCCGCAACCCGCTTCACATTGCCGTCGAGGATGCCCTGGTTCACCACAAAGCCCTTGAGACGTGCCGCACCCAGCACCGCAATCCCCAGGCCTTGGTGGTGACACGAGGCGCACTCGGACTGTGAGAGGAAGCGCTTCATCCCATTTTCCATTGCCACCAGGCTTTTTTGCACTGCGACATCGGGTTTCAGCGCCACACGAACCGGCTCCGAGCGTGCCCCTGCCGTCTTAAGCGCCGTTGTGACTCCAACAAAATGCCGCGCCTGTGCGAGCGCAATCGGTGTTTTCCCGTTGGCATCGCGCCCTGAGACACTCGCCTTCGCCTTCAGCAGGCTCTGGGCAACCGCGCTATCGCCACAGTAGCGTGCCGTCAGGTGGAGCGCCGTCGCCTTTTCTTTATCGGTCAGGTTCGGCTTCGCCCCGGCGGCGAGAAGCAGCGTAACCACTGCCTTGTGACCGTTCATTGCAGCATACATCAGCGGTGTCCGTCCGTGGCTATCGGCCTGATCCACAACAGCGCCGTGAGCCAAAAGGCGCTTAGCTGTCACGGCCTGACCCCGTCGGGCGGCGTAGATCAGTGCCGTCGCTCCATCAATATCTTGCTTTGCCAGCTCAGCGGCACTGGGTTTGAGTTTATCAATCGCCTTGGGTGCGCCAAACGCCGCCGCCAGCATGAGTGTCGTCGCTTTATCGGGGCGCTTCGAGTCCGGGGCCACTCCTTTTTCTAAAAGCGCGACAGCGTGGTCGTCAAGTCCCAGTATCACCGCGCTGACCACGGAGGAGCCATAGATTCCGCCCTCCGGCTTCGCTCCCCGGCTCGACAGCAGTGCAGCGAGCTCAGGCTTGCCTGTCATCATTGCCCAGTCCAGCGGTGTCATTTCCAGCCAGTTGGGGCGGTTGGGGTCGGCACCGTGCTCCAGTGCGGCCAGTGTCGCCGCTTTGTCGCCGTGGCGAATAGCGGTAAAAAGCTCAGCGGTCAGCGCCACCGCCTTCATATCGAGTGGGGGCGGGCCACCTTGTGCACGCACCCCGGAGATCAGAGTCAGGGCAAGCAGTGCCGCTCCTGTGGTTCGAATCAGCTTCATCAAAAACCTCCCGTTTATTGGTGCATCTTGCACCTATGCGCCACAGCATACCAAAATTTGTCGCTTCGTGGCAGAGTGGACGCGCCGCACACCAGCGGTTACAATATTCAGGATTTAAGGAGCACGTATGGATCGAGACAACCGAGAGCGTCTGCTATACCGCGGTCTGGGAATCGCCGGTGCCCTCCTGACTGTGGCAACGAGCTGCTACAGTTTTATTCAGTACCAGTCGCTCCATGCCTCGGGTGGCTGGGGCGCAGTGGGCCTAGTCTTCACCCCCGATGGCAAACGCATTATCGGCGCTGTCTCAAACTATCAGTCCGAGTATGTCACCAAGAAGGAGCTGTGGATCTGGGATGCCCAGACAGGAAAACGCTTGAGCCAGCGCCCGCGCACCGATGATGGCTCCTTAACGTCACTCCAGTTCTCACCCAGCGGTCGCTATCTTCTGTACCGTGGCTCCCTCTACGACACACAAAAGGCAACGCCATCTTTCGTCCTGCCTGATTCCGGTTTCCAGTTTGTGTTCTCCCCCGACGAGAAACGCATCCTGGTGCGTTCTTCGGAAGTGAGTGTGTGGGATATTGCTAGTCAAAAAATGCTCTGGCAGCGGCGCTATCCCTCAAAGAACTTGCTCGAAACCATCACTCTACCGAAGCAGGGAAGCCTCGTCTTGCGCTACTCGGACAGAAGCGAGCTCTGGACAACCACCTCGCCCAAACCCCAGAGATTCCCCAGAGGCCATCGCTTTTCCGGGGCCGGTGAGTCGCTACAGCGCAGCCAAAATCAGTCGGAAGACCGCCTGCTCACGGTATCCCGCTGGGGTAGCGCGGTCAAACACGAGCCCATCGGGCGGATTCTGGACTCGCGAACCGGAAAGACACTCGTCACACTGGAGGGAACCACCGGATGGTAGATGCTCCCAAATCTCTCACGCGCTCCCTGGGCTGCCTGGGAGTGATTTTCACCCTGGCGAGTATCGGCCAGATGGTTTCCTACGCCAGCTACGCCGGGGAAAACGTCGAGGGCGCTGTCTTTTCCCCGGACGGGAAAATTCTCTACGGAATCGGGGGGGACTACACACCAAACCACTGGGGTGGCGTCCTCACGGCCTGGAGTGCTGAAACGGGTAAGCGGCTCTGGCGGCAGGAGATCCAGGACAACCTCAACAACAACGACGCCCTCAGCCTCTCCCACGATGGCAAGACTCTCGTGCTCAACCGCTACGACCATCTGGCATTCCACGACACTGCAACGGGTCACCAGGCACGGCGGCTCCCCTTCCCTCACGCGCGCTACGGCAGCCACTCACTTTCGATGCCCGTGCCGTTTACCACAGACGACAAAGAAATCCTGGTGGCGATGAGCGGCGGTGCTCTGGAGGTTCTCGATGCCCAGAGTGGCAAGCGCAACGGCAAGCTGCCCTTTTCCCCCACCGAGACACTCCACGGCTGCGCACTGTCGCCCGATGGCAAGCGCCTTGTGGTCTACCAGGGCAACCAGCTTATTCTGCGCGAGTGGGCGACAAACAAAACACTGGCAAAGCAAACCGTCCAGGAGACTCATTATTTTAATGGCGGCAACCCCCTGCGCTTCTTCCCCGATGGAAAGCGCGTCCTGTTTGACGACAGTGTTTGGAATCCTGCCGAGAAGATCCTGCGCCCCTGCAACTTAGACGAGAGTCGGCTGACGTCCCCGGAGGGCACCCGGTTTGTCACGCTAGAGCAGCGCCATGGACGAAAAAACTGGCGCGAACCGCTGGGGACAATCACGAACCTCGCCGGGAAAACGATCTCACTGGAAGGCCAGACGGGCTGGTGAGCATTCAATGACGCCCGACTTTCTGTACCACCCGCGCCCGTCCCCTCCAATGGTTTCTATCCGAATCCTGCTGGGAAGCCAACGCCGTGAATGCTTGCCGGAAGAAGCTCCTTCTGGAGAACGCCCTAACGGCACCAACAACGCAGGGCGCACTGGTCATTGATGAAACGGGAGGCCGCACTTTGCGTTTCCTGTACTCGGGTAGATCTTGAAAATGTGTTTGAATACCTTGGGCTAGTGCTGACATTTCTCTCCAGTCCTCGCCCTGGTGAGCGAAACTGAAGATGATTTACCATAAGTATCCTGATGACACTAAATTTATGCGATTACCCTGTTTGTCGAGGCGATGCTGGGCTAGGGCGCGGGCTCTATGGTATCCTGAAGCCCATGTCTGCAAAACAATACAGCGCGGCTCCCGCGCTTTCCATTGACCTCGCGAAGACCTATACCGCGACGATCGAGACCAACTTAGGGACTCTGACGGCGGAGTTCTTCCCGGCGGATGCGCCTGTTACGGTCAACAACTTTGTCTTTCTGGCTCGCGAGGGCTACTACGATGGCGTGATCTTTCACCGCGTCATCAAGGGCTTTATGGTCCAGGGCGGCGATCCTACAGGAACGGGCCGTGGCGGCCCTGGCTACAAATTCGCCGACGAGCCCGTACGCCGCAAGTACCTTCGTGGGACACTCGCGATGGCGAATGCGGGGCCGAACACCAACGGTAGCCAGTTTTTTGTGATGCACTCCGACTACGCACTGCCGCCGAGCTACACGATTTTTGGCAAGCTCACGGCGGGCGAGGATGTTCTCGATGCCATTGCCACCACTCCCACGGGAGCGCAAGACCGACCCAGTACGCCAGTGACGATCCGTACGATTACCATCACGGAAGCGTAAGATAGTGCCTAAAGTT
>NZ_JAYUPA010001055.1:0-7183 GCF_043760365.1 Armatimonas sp. | reverse complement strand
CGAACGAGAGAAAATCGGGGAGCACTTCGGGGATGATGCCATTGCGGAAGATCTCCAGCGGCGAGGCCCCCGTGGCGGCGAGGGCTTCGAGTGCGCCTTTGTCCACGGTCTCGATGCGCTCGGCGTAGAGCTTGCCCACCATCCCGATGGAGTGAATCGCGATGGCTAAGACACCTGCAAACGGTCCCGGCCCCACGGACTTGATAAAGGCGATGGCGAGCAGGATCTCGGGGAAAGTACGAATCGCATTGAGGAGCAGCTTGCCCACAAACGGCAGTGCCGCCAGCCGGGCGAGATTGCGCGCCGCCAGCACCCCAAAGGGGAGCGCCAGCACGGCGGCGATGGCCGTGCCCAGTGCGGCGATCTGGATACTCTCACGCAGCCCTGTGAGCACATCGGGCAGGTAGCTGAGCTTGGGCCGAAGAAACATCTGCCGAAAGATCTCCGCCGTCTCCTTGGTGTTAGGTGGCGCTGAGTTCTGAATGCCCGCCAGCGACCATACGACCAGTGCGATAAGTAGCAGTGTGGAGAAAATTCGCGCGGCTTTCATACGAGCTTCCCCCGGAGCCAGGTCGAGAAAGAGTCAATGAGAAACACCACGGCAAAAGTAATCAGGATCACCAGCCCGACCTGGGTGTACTGGAGCAGCGAGAGCGACGACTGCAAGACCATTCCGATCCCCCCCGCACCAACCACACCCAGCACCGAGGCGGCGCGGATGTTGATCTCAAACGAGTAGAGTGTGTAGGCTAAATAGTCTGGCCCCACTTGGGGAAAGACCGCACAGAACGCCTGCTGGAGCCGTGTCCCTCCTGCGGCTGCAATCGCCTCCATGGGGCCGGGGTCAATGGTCTCCACACTGTCGCAGAGCAGCTTACCGACCACGCCAAAGCTGAAGACGAGCAGTGCCAGAAAGCCTGCCAGTGGCCCGATCCCAAATGACGCGGCGAGCAGGGTTGCCAGCACAAGATCGGGAACCGAGCGGATAAGATTGAGTACCGCGCGGCCAAACGTGTAGAGCGCTTTCCCCGCCAGAGTGCGCGCGGCGATCAGGGGCAGCGGGAGTGCCAGAAGCGCTCCGAAGAGGCTCGCGGCAATCGCAATTCGAAGAGTCTCGATCAGGCGCTTGATGATCTCCGGGAGCGCCTCGGTCGGCCATGGCTTGCCCTCCGACGGAAAGAGTTTGCGGAAAAACTCCCCGATTGCCGGGAGATTCTTGGCGAGCTCCGGCCCGCTGAAATGTGTGCCCAGTGCACTCCAGTAGAGCACCCCGGCCACAATGGCCGCAGCAAGCCACCCGCGCCCCTTCATTCCACTGCCCCGCGCAGGTCATCGGGGCGGATCTTACGATTGTAGATGCGCTCGAAGTCCGCTTCCTCCATTCCCTTGGCCGGACCGTCGTAGACCAGCTCGCCGGCACGCAGGCCGATCACACGGTCGGCGTACTCCTGGGCCATGTCAATGAAGTGCAGGTTGATCAGCGTGAGTAAGTTCTCCTCGCGCGCCAGATCGCGCAGATCCCGCATGACTTGGTGGGCAGTGGGCGGATCAAGCGAGGCCACGGGCTCATCGGCGAGCAGGATCATCGGCTGCTGCGAGAGCGCCCGGGCGATGGCGACCCGCTGCTGCTGGCCCCCGGAGAGCTGATCCGCGCGTACGGTCTCTTTCTCGGAGATTCCGACCCGTGCCAGCGAGGCGCGTGCCAGTGCGATATCTTCTTTCGGGTACAGCCCGAGCAGGGTCTTCCAGGTGGGCAGGTGCGCGAGGCGGCCATCCAGCACGTTCTTGAGCACGGATTTGCGCCGCACGAGGTTATAGTTCTGAAAGATCATCCCCACCCGCGAGCGCACCCGCCGCAACCCGGCATCGTCTAGGCCCACCAGCTCTATCCCATTGACGCTCAGGCTTCCCGTGGTGGGCATCACCAGCCGGTTGATGCAGCGGATCAGCGTGGACTTACCTGCCCCGGAGAGCCCCACAATGGCCACAAACTCGCCGGGTGCAAACGAGAGCGAGAGGTTTTTGAGTGCCTGGTGCCCATTGGGATAAGTCACCCCGACCTCTTTGAAGACAACAAGCGGCTCAGGCATGGAGTTACTTCTTCGGAGCCCCTGCCGGTGCGGGAGCGGGCGTGGCAGCGGACTTAGGCTTGGGCATGTAATTGTCCAGCGGTACATTCATCGCTTTAGCCACATCGCGCACCACATCGTAGTCGGCGTTGGTCGCTTCGGAGAAGCCCTCGACCTCGTAGATAGCCTTGAGTGCCTTCTTGCCTTCGTCGGTCTTGGAGTACTTCAGAAACGCGGCCTTGATCTTCTCCACCAGAGCGGCATTCAGCCCGGCGCGCACCGCGATCGTGTCGTTGGGAATCTCGTCGGTTTCCCCGATCTTGATAACCCGTGTCTTGACATCGGGCAGAGTCTTCTCCACTTTGTTGCGCGCATCGTCGTAGACAGCGGCCACATCCACCTGACCGTTGTAGACCGCTCGCACCGCACCATCGTGGCTACCGGCAAACATGGTCTGCGCGAAGAAATTATCCGGGTCTATATTTTTCTTTTTCAGATAGTAGCGAGGAAAGAGATTGCCCGACGCCGAGGCTGGGTCCACAAACGCCATGCGCTTACCCTTTGCCTCCTCAATGCTCTTGATCCCGGAGTCGGCGCGGGTGATGAACATGGAGTGGTAGGTGGTCTTGACTTCCTTGGTTGCCGGGATCTCACGCGCCGTCTTGAGGATGACCTCCGCCGCGTTCTTGTCTTTAGCCAGCACGTAGCCCAGAGTCGGCAGTGAGCCGATATCCACTTTCTTGCTGGCCATTGCCTCAATCAGCCCCACATAGTCCGTGGAAACAAACGACTCAACAGGAATTCCCAGCTCGGCACTGAGATAATCCGCGAGGGGCTTGGCATTGGCGACCGCCTTATCCGCCTCAATGGAGGGGACAAATCCGAGAATGAGCTTGGCCGGGGCTGTGCCTTCGACAGCGGGTGCAGCCGTAGTGCCCGTGCCTTTATCAGACGAAGGATTGCAACCAACCAGTGCAAAACTGGTCAGAGTGAGTGCGGTTGCAAAAAACAGTGCGCGACGGCGAATTGGGTTCAAGGGAACTCTCCTGGAAATGGGTTGTATAATGCCGGTGAATTTCGCTTATTAGTATACCCGAGGACAGCTTGTTTCCCCCGCCCGGCGAGGGCAAGGGGTCGGAGATCGGGGTAGGAGAGAGCAGTGGATGTACTGGAGAAACTGAATCGGCGCTTTGCCGATGCCTACGAAAAACTCTTTAAGGGGCCGGGCGACGATGCGCTGCGCCCGCGTGATATCTTGCGCCGCGCCGTTGTCGCAATGGAAGACGCTCGTAAAGAGGGGCTCAGTGGGGAGATTTTCGTCCCTAATGTCTACACGATCACAGTCGCCGTTGAGGACGAGGACGAGCGGCAGCTCGTGCAGGCTTTTCTGGATGCCGATGAGCTCGCCCAGGCACTCGCGGAGAAGATCGGGCAGCACGGCTATAAGACACGTGGCCTACTCCAAGTGGTGGTCGAGGAAGTGGAGGCGGGGGCAGGGAAAGAGCGCGTCAAGATCGTCACCCGCTGGGATACCACTCCCCCCCCTGAGCCTGACTCTGATCTGGGAACGGTGCCCGTGCCACGCGCACACAGCCTGGGAGAAGCGCTGGCAATCCTGACCGTGCAGAGCCTGGAGGGCCGGACGGAGGAGCTGCCTCTGACGGCAGCGGGGCTACAGATCGGGCGTGGGAAGCAGGCGGGCAACGGTCTGGTGCTGGCAACCGATGGCATGGTCTCGAAGAAGCACGCACGGCTCGCCTGGGAGGCAGGGCGCTTCGTCCTCTACGACGAAGGCAGCACCAATGGTACCTATGTGGGCGGGGAGCGGCTTGCACCAGGCCGAGGAATGCCGCTGGCGGATGGCGATGCGCTTCTGATTGGACAGACCCACCTGCACCTCCATGCGCCACAGGATCTGCTCACCGTCCCCTCACCGTTCGCGAAGCCTAACCTGGCACCGCAAGCACCGCAGTCGCGGGTGACCGGGCCCACCTACCGCTTGATTAGTGACACCGGTGAGGCATTTGTGCTCGCTTCTCGGATGCTCCTGGGGCGGGCACTCACCGATGATATCGTCCTGGTTGCCGAGGGGATCTCGCCGCAGCATGCCCGGCTAACGGTGCGCGAGGGCATGGTGCGCATTGAGGACCTGGAGTCTAAGGGGGGCACCGTGGTCAACGGGGAGCGTATCCCCGCCAGCTTTCCCGTGGCACTCTTCCCAGGTGATACCATTCAACTGGGGAATATGAGCCTGAGGCTCCAGCAAGGGGAGGCGCTATGAGCGGGGCGCTCCTGAGCTTTCTGCGCCTGCTCTTCGCGGGCTCGCTTTTGGTCTTCATTCTGGCACTGCTCTTCTCCCTACGACGGGAGACAAAGTAATTTTTATGGCTACGCTTTCGATTCAACTGGCAGCAGACACTCACAAGGGCATGCGCCGCTCCGGCAATGAGGACACTTTCGGGGTGTTCGCTATCCCTGGCTACGAAGCCGCGTTCGTGGTCTGCGATGGCATGGGGGGGCTTCAGGCGGGTGATATCGCCGCCAATGAGTCGGTTCGAGTGATCGAGGCGGAGCTCAAGGCCAACCTCGCCCTAGCCAATGCCGACCCCGCTCCGGTACTCCTCAACGCCCTGCGCCGCGCCAATGATGCCGTCAATGCCCTTGCGCGACCTAGCCTCCCGAGCGAGGAAGACCCCACCGTGGGCAGCGAGCCCACGCCCAGCAATGCCCTGATGGGGACAACGGTGGTAGCGGGAGTGGTGCGAGGGGAAGCACTCTGGATCGCCCATGCGGGCGACTCGCGTGCCTACCGATTCCGCGACGGTGCCCTTGAGCGCCTCACGCGTGACCATAGCTTTGTGGCCGAGCAAGTACACGCCGGAAACATGACCGAGGCCGAGGCACGCATCTCCCGCTTCCGCAACATGATCACCCGTGCGATCGGAATTGACCCCACGCTTCAGCCAGAAGTCCGTCAGGACATTCTGCGCCCCGGTGATACGATCCTGGTGTGCAGCGATGGCCTGACGACCATGCTCGAAGACAACGAAATCGAGCCGCTACTTGACGTGAAAGGACCGCTGGAGCGCCGGGTGCAAGGGCTCATTGATGCGGCAAACCGTAAAGGCGGGCACGATAATACCACGGTCTTGCTTCTGGGGGTCGGTGGCGGCGGGGAGCCGGTTCGTAAGACCGTGGAACAGCGGGGCGGCGGCGTGCCCGCTCCAGAGGGAAGCCGTGAGCGCCGGCGACGGCGCCCCAGTGGGCCATCGCCCCTGGTGCTGATGCTGGCTATTCTCGGGGCACTGGGGCTACTGGGGATGTTCTTGCTCGCCCTCTCCCCCGCGCTGCGGACACGGCTGGGAGCAAACCTAGCGACAAAGACCGCGCCTCCCCCCGAGCAGCTCGCCGATTTCGCACACCTGACCTACGATCCCGCGCCCAAGCGCATCGTGGACAGCCCCCTAGCCCGGCGCAACCAGCTTGCCCTCCAGCCGAATGGCGGAGCGATCTTCGTGCGTAACTCCGGAGGAGAGGTCATTCAGGTGCGACCCGACCACGCCGAGAAAGTGCTCGTGGGCGATCTTAAAGTGCCCGACATTCAAAAGATAGACACGGACTCGCTCGATGACGAAGTCTACCTGGCAAGCGATCCTCAGGGCAATCTCTATATTTCGTACTCGGCGCGTGGTGTCATCAAAAAACTCGCCCCGGATGGCAAGGAGCTGACACGGGTTTCTGGACTCAACCGTCCCGGGGCGCTCTGTGTGGAGACGAAAACGGGCGATATCTACTTTATTGATGCGACCAACCATGTCCTGGCACTGCGGGCAAAGCACTCGCTCCCCAGCTCGCCCACCCCGAAGTAAACCACCATGCCTATTGGTCAGATCGGAAAGTACGAGCGGCTGGAGGTTCTGGGGCACGGTGCCTCCGGAATTGTCTACCTTGCCTGGGACACCCTGCTGCGGCGCAATATCGCCCTGAAGGAGATTCGCGCCACCGGATCAGAGCAGGAAAAAGTGCTCTCGGAAGCACGGGTGCTGGATCGCTTGCGCCACCCGCATATCATCGCGGTGCACTCGGTGGACTTGCAGGATGGAGTGATCCTACTAGACATGGAGCTGGTGCGCGGCAAAAATTTAGCCGAAGTGCTACGGGATCGCCTGGGAAGCCCTCTAGACCCCGCCGAAGCCGTGCGGATTGTTCTCGCCGTGCTGGACGCTCTGGCCTTTGCCCACGAGCGGCGGATTCTGCACAAAGACATCAAGCCCGCCAATATCCTCATCGGCGACGACGGCACGACCATCAAGCTGACAGACTTTGGGCTGGCGGAAGCGCTGGGGACGGCATCGGTGGCCGGAGGCGGAGGAACCTACCCCTACATGGCTCCCGAGGACTTCGCGGAGAAAGCCGACTCCGACTGGCGCTCGGATCTGTGGGGCATGGGCGTGGTTCTCTACGAGCTACTCACGGGCAAGCGGCCTTTTGTCGCCGCCGACACACGCAACCCGTTCTCCTGGAAAGCCGCCATTGAGAATGAGGCACCGCCCCCGACCGGAATCAGTGACGCGCTGGACACGGTTCTGGCGAAGGCGCTTGCCAAGGATAAGAGTGGCCGTTACCAGACCGCCCGCGCCTTCGCCGAGGCGCTGCAAGCGGCGGCAGTGGGTTTGCCTGCGTCTCTTACTTTACCTCTACCTCCTGCCAAGCAGACGGCGGAGACTGGGGAACCTCCAGGCCGTCTTGTGTTCTCCGATGGAACCGTCGCACAGACGCTTGATGAGCTACTCACCGGGGCGGCACGAAACTGGGATGAGTCCCGTCGGGCGCTGATCGAGGGACGCTTCGCGACATTTTTAAGGGCCATCGGCGAGCCCTACATCGCTGAGCTGGCGCGAGAGCTGGTCGGACGCGCGGAGCTGGGGCCGGACCGTAAGCTGCGGGAGTTCCTAGAACGCGCTCGCCCCGAGGACCCCGCCGAGCACGCAGACGAATCCGAGCGGACGATTCCTTTCGCGGCCCTAAAAGAGCGTCTGGCACGCTTTGATCTGGCGGGCGAGCTCGGGCAGGTTGGGGGCGGGCAGGCACAGCTCAAGCAACCAGAACAAGCC
>NZ_JAYUPA010001054.1:0-2552 GCF_043760365.1 Armatimonas sp. | reverse complement strand
AATCCTCAAAGCGGGCGGGCTCAGTCGCTCCCGGTGCGAAGATGAGCATTGCAACAGAGGCCCCGCAACGCTCACACTGCATCAGCTTACCTTCGATTCCCTCGCCAGAACCCAGAGGGCTGGCAGGAGGAGGTGCGAGGCGCTCTGAATCTGGTACAGAACCGATTTGCATTTCCAGTAGATCGGAGAGCTTCTTGCCCAACGGCTTGAATATGCCTGCGCGAACCTCGGTCATGGGATCGTTTGGATCGCCGACGACTTCGCAGGAGATCTGGCATTGCCCAGGCCCACGGTCTTGCACAAGGATTCTGCCCAGTTCACCAATCGCCCTGTCCCGGAAGACATATGCCAACCCGCCCAGGAGCATTTGCTTGCTAACCGTAACACCAGGCGGCATTTGAAACGGGTCAGCAGCACCGCTGTGAGCACTAGGCATTTGCTTGAATATCAGCCCTGGCTGCCCTGCGAAGCGACCACTCTTTTTCTTTTCACGGCGCATAAGTGTCTCCAAAGTGGCGCATGAGTACGTCCAACTATCCTTTCCAACGTGACTGTACGAAGGGGTTACCCCCTACTCTTGAGCCTGTTCTTACTCTTGATCCTGTTCTTTCCAGTTTTCCACGGGGTCAACTGCCGCGATGATCTGGAGGGAGATTCCCAGAGCTTCGATCACGCGACTAAGTCGCTCAAAGCTAACACCACGGTAGCGCTCGCGCTCCATTCGACTCATTGCTTGCGGTAGAACACCCACCCGAGCAGCGAGCTCCCGCTGCGAAACACCCTGCGCGAGACGCATGTTCAGAAGCCACTGCCCCAGTTCCTCAAAAGCGAAAGGTTGCCCTGTGGCCCTTGTGCTCTCCGATACGGGTAGCCCGCTCTCTGATGACTGCTGCTCGCTAGGCGCACCTTGTTTGGTCTTCATACCGTGTTCTTCTGGCTAAAATTAGGAGAGCTTTTTAGTTGTCTCTCTTCTTATTCTACGTTAACAAATTCGTTAATTCTTGTCAAGGCCCTACTCTAATTATCCCTGTTATTTCAGTGTACGTATACCATCGTTGAAATAGAACAAAGTGCGAAAACGCTTGACACAAGTTAACAAATATGTTAATGTATCTTTGATGGATGAGAGGTCGAACATCCAGCTAACTAACCCCTTAACAACTCGCCATGGAAAACCTGAACATCTCGTTCACGGTGTCGGTACTGGTTCTGGGAGCACTCTTCATCGTCACTGACCCTCGGGTGATGGATCGCCTCGTGAATCCGCCAGTAACTAAAAAGAGGAGCACCCCCAAACAGGAAAGCGCACCTCGAAAGCAAAAGTAGCCTAACCGCTCACTAAAGTCAAGTCCTGGCACTAAAGTCAAGCCCTGCGGGATTCGCTCCCGCAGGGCGGACTACTCCAGCTTTCACGCTGGAATCTTACTCTTAACCCCTTACTATGAGCGCAGTTAACTACGCTTTGAACAATTACAAGTTTCCTCTTGGCTCAATCTACTTCACTACTAACGCGGCGGATACTCTCAACAACGCGGATGCCACGAACGCCCTTCAGCGGCACGTGTGCGGCGACTGGGGAGAGTGCGCTCTGGAAGACCGGCAAAGCAACGAGGAGGGCATCCTCGACGGGGATCGGCTCTTCTCCGTCTACTGGGACCGAAACGATATCAAGTTCTGGATCATCACCGAGGCGGATCGCAGCAGCACGACGATTCTTCTACCTGAAGACTACTAACAGACGAGGGGGCCGGGGATTCCACCCGGCCCCTCCTTCCGCGACCTAGTCCGCAGTGTAACGAACGACGAACTAAGGAAATACTTCGCGGGCACTGAACGACACAATGGACTTTCAGAATTCCAAGGCGAGTGCTGGCGGAGGCACTGCCTCAGGCACCAACGCGGCCTGCTTCGCGCTAGACTCACCTACTTCGCCCTCGACCTCAAGAAATAGGGTCAACTGCTGCCCGAGCGCAGCGCGACGTTTGCTCACTCGGCGCGGCTTTTGTGGTGTGCTGGTGCTTGCTCCCTCGACCTTACAAGCAGCGTCATGAGCCGCCTTCGCCTCCAGCTCCGAGACCTCCCGGTAGCCTTTGCCCAGCTTCTCGGCCATAAGCTTGTCCGTTGCTTTGGTTGCAACAATAGAGCTATCGAACGTCTTGATCAGCTCGTGACCATCGGTGCCGATCCGACCATAGCAGACGGTCTGGATATTGCCCTCCACCCGCACACGCCAGAACTTGCTGGAGTCGCCCTCAGTGCACAGGAAAATCCGTCCGGCAGATACGCTTGTCTCGTCAATTATATTGGGTTCCGGCACGGAGTTAGATTCGACACCCCACTTGGGTAAACCTACGTTTTGAGTCTCTGTAGCGCATTGAGTCTCTCATGTGCAACTCGGTGGTAGTGAGCGCTGGCTTCGATGCCCACCCAGTCAAGCCCCAAACGCTCCGCCCCTACCAGAGTCGTCCCCGACCCGGCGAAGGGGTCAAGTACAGTGCCTCCTTGTTCGACGATCTTGAGCAGGTCTTCCATGAGAGCGAGCGGCTTGCCCG
>NZ_JAYUPA010001053.1:0-2555 GCF_043760365.1 Armatimonas sp. | reverse complement strand
TGTTTTGCGCTATAATCCTTCTACCACTCACCAAGGAGATTTTAGACATGGCAACAGGATTTGGGCTCTCGAATAAGGGCAAGGCAAACAGCGCGGGCGAGGAGCTTCAGGATATTGACTGGGACAGCATCCCCGCCGATAAGCGCGGCATGACACCCGGGCAATCCTCGCCAAAGGGGAAGTCTGGTGGGGCGCTCCTAGAGCCCGATCCGTTCAACGAGTCCCAGCTCGTCGCCCAGGATCCTGCTGAGGTTTTCTACGACGACGAGCAGGACACGGGGGCGGAGCTTGGAGCGGCGCAGGTCAAGACCAATGCCAAGAAGACCGATGACCCCAACAACGGAGTAAAGGTGAAGAAGATGCCATTGCCAGGAAAGAAGTGAGAGCTGCAAGGCAGCAGCTACGGCGCTCGCCGATCCTTTGGGGGCTGATCAGTGCGGGAGCCTACCAGCTTTATGTCTGGCAAACGGCTCCCGCAAAAAAGCACCCGATAAGCAGGTAAAATGCCTGTATGATTGATCTTTCTAACCAACACATCTTTATCGCGGGTGGCTCGCGCGGGATCGGGCGGGCGACGGCGCTGATGGCCGCGAAGGCGGGGGCGGCAGTCTCCGTGAACTACCTAAGCAACACGGCGGCGGCGCATGCGACTGTGGACGCGATCGTGACGGCGGGTGGACGTGCGGCGGCGTTCCAGGCCGATGTCTCCCATGAAGGTGCGGCGCAGAAGGCGATTGATGCCGCTGTCGCAACACTGGGGCCGCTAACGGGTATCGTGGTTTCGGCGGGAATCTTTGAGGGGGCATCGCTCGAAGAGATGGATCTGGCGTTCTGGAACCGAACCATGGAGATCAACCTCGCCGGGACATTTCTCGCCGTGAAGGCCGCCGTTCCCCACCTGCGTGAGGGTGGGGGAGGGAGTATCGTGATCTACACCAGCACCGCCGGTCAGCGGGGCAGCGATATTTTCTCTGCGTATGCCACCAGCAAGGGCGCACAGATTCTCTTCATGCGCTCGATGGCAAAAGAGCTAGGCAGGGATAATATTCGGGTCAACTGTATCGCCCCTGCCTGGACTGATACCGACATGGCCGCACCGTCGCTTGATGCCTTGGGTCGCGAGAGTGAGGGTAAAAAGTTCGCTCTAGGCCGCATCGGCCAGCCCGACGATATCGCTGGGCCGACGGTCTTTCTGCTGTCCGATTTGGCGAAGTTTGTCACCGGCACGACCCTCACGGTAGATGGGGGCATGGACATGCGCGGCTAACTAGAGCTTCCAGCCCTTCCGATAGGGCGGGTTGATATAGGCATTGGCAGCATCGTTGTTGGTGAAGCGCCCCGCTTTCACGTCCCACTTGAGGGTTTGGCCGGGGAAACGAATCGCGATGGCCCCCAGAAGCGCCACTTGGGTGAGACGGCCCCCGTAGTCGAAGTTGGAGCCGGCTTGGCGTCCCGTTTTGATCGCCTCAAGCCAGTCCCAGTGGTGCCCTTTAACACGCGCAATGGTTTCCTTGGGCGCATTGGCTCCCGTGTTTTCGTTGCGGAGCTTCTCGGGCAAGATGTGGCAACCGCCGCCGCCGTGTGAGCCGTGGACGATCATGCCTTTTTCGCCAAAGAGAATAGCACCAGTTCGTGGCACCTCATCGTCGCCAAAGTCTTTGGGTTGCGGTATGGGATTGTCCCCGTCATGCCAGACTAGCTTGACAGGGCCGCGCTCTTTTTTGGCGGGAAACTTGAAGGTGATCCGGGTTGCAGCGGGGTAGGTCAGCCCCTGAGTTGCCGGGTCGTACCCGGTCACTTCGGCGTGAACGGTCGTGGGGGCATCCAGGTCGAGTGCCCAGAACGCGGGGTCAATCACGTGGCAGAACCAGTCACCGATGGTGCCCGTCCCAAAGGGGAGCCAGCCGCGCCAGTTCCAGTGGACCCAGAAGGGCGTGTAGGGGCGGTAGGGAGCAGGGCCAAGCCAGAGGTCGTAGTCGAGCTCGGAGGGCACGTCGTATTTTTGCTCTAGTTTGTCTAGGTTCCGGATCTGGCTGTAGACCTCTTTAAACTCGCCACAGGCCGCATGGATCGTATGAACCTGGCCAATGGCTCCCGTACCGACCCACTCCACCACACGGCGGATGGAGTCGGTGGAGTGGCCCTGGTTGCCAAGCTGGGTGACCACTTTATACTTACGCGCCGCTGCCATCAGGGTGCGCACCTCGTGGACCGTGTGCGCCAGCGGTTTTTCGCAGTAGACATGCTTGCCGCGCTTCATCGCCTCCATGGCGATCACAGCATGGGTATGGTCGGGTGTGCCAATAACTACTGCGTCCAGCCCCTTGCCCAGCTCCTTCAGCATCACGCGGTAGTCGGTGAACTTTTTTGCATTGGGGTACTGCGCGAACTTTTTGGCCGCGTACTTATGATCCACATCACAGAGCGCCACCAGGTTCCCGCCTGCTGCGATCACTTGATCCACATCACTTCCGCCTTGGCTACCGACGCCAATCCCCGCAAAGTTGATCGGCTTGTCGTCCGCTAAAACGGAGGAAGGGCTCAGGGTCAAGAGT
>NZ_JAYUPA010001052.1:0-2558 GCF_043760365.1 Armatimonas sp. | reverse complement strand
CGTGCTTCACGAATAACGGACTGCCGCTCCGCATCGTCTTTGACCCGCACTTTCTTAAACGCCCGTTGCACCTCAAGTGTCGTATCCCATACCGGGTACACATCCCCAAACGTCCCCGATTTTGCCCTCCCCCGCTGCTCGTATCTTTCTTGTGCCATGCCGCGAATTATACCCCTTCGTGAAGCCGGGGGAAACACCTGAGCCATAAACCCTTCGCGAAGCCGGAGGGTGACGAGCCTTAGCGAGTCGGGAGGCAAAACTGCCACAAATGACACCCAGCTCGCACCACGCCAGGTGGTGATCCAATAATCCCCCTGATCTCCCCTTCCCTGCCCTGAGGGAAGGGGGTCGGGGGGATGGGTTCGGGGGCACGGGTTCAAGACGATACAATACCCCGATGCGCCATCTGATTATCGGAACCGCCGGGCACGTAGACCACGGTAAGACAACCCTCATTCGTGCCCTGACCGGCACCAACACCGACCGGCTCGCGGAGGAACAGGCACGGGGAATGACCATTGATTTGGGGTTCGCCTTTCTCGTGCTACCCGGCGAGATAGAAGCGGGAATTGTAGACGTGCCCGGCCATGAGCGCTTTGTCAAAAATATGCTCGCGGGTGCGGGTGGCGTGGATGTGGCACTGCTGGTGATCGCCGCCGACGAAGGCCCGATGCAGCAGACACGCGAGCACTTGGATATCCTCAGCGTGCTCGGGGTCACGGTTGGCGTGGTTGCCCTCACCAAGACCGACCTGGCCGACCCAGATATTCAAGAACTTGCCGAGCTAGAGACCCGCGAGGCGCTGGCCAAGACACCACTCAAAGAGGCGGTGATCGTACCGGTGAGCGCCCAGACGGGCGCGGGGCTAGAGGCGCTTAAACAAGCCCTCGCAGTAGCGGCGGCGAAAGCGCCTGTGCGGGATGAGAGTGCCCCTGTGCGCCTGCCTGTGGATCGCGTTTTTTCTCTACCGGGCGTGGGAACCGTCGTGACGGGAACACTCATCTCCGGGACGTTGCACACGGGGGATCCTGTTGCACTGGAGCCGCAAGGTCTTCTGAGTAAGGCACGCACACTCCAGGCACATAAACAAAAAGTGGACGTGGTCGAGCCAGGGATGCGTGTGGCAGTGAACTTGCCCGGCATTGAGGTGAGCCAGATCGAGCGCGGCGCGGTGCTCTGTACACCCGGCACGCTCTCGTCCACCACGCTCTTAGATGCTCGTCTCTCCGTTTTGCCCTCGGCCTCGCGTGCCTTGCGCCACCGGGAGCGCATTCGGCTTCATCTAGGAACAGGCGAGCTGCTGGCTAGAATTGTGCTTCTCGAAGGCGCGGAGATCCTGCCGGGCACGAGTGACATCCCCGTCCAGTTTCTGTGCGAGAGCCCGACGGCCCCGGCGCTTGGGGAGCGCTTTGTTGTGCGCACGTACTCACCTGCGCGCGCCATCGGGGGCGGCACGATTGTGGATCCCAAGCCTGCCCGCAAGTACCGGCGCGGCGATGCGGCGGCGCTCGCACTCTTTGAGGCACGTGGCGCGGGGTCACCTGAGGAGGCCGTCTATGCCCAGCTCGCCTCACGTAACGGGGAGTTCAGTGTAAAAGAAGTCAGTGCCGCCGTGGGCTTTCCCGCCGATGAAGCGCTGGAAGTCCTCGCGGATGCAGGCCGTGCGGTCGTGATTGGTGGGGATCGCTATGTCTCCGATGAGGCGGCACGGCGCCTGCGGGAGACGGCTCGGCGCACGCTGGAGACATATCATCGGCAGAATCCCTACCACAAAGCCATGCCCCGCGAGGGCCTGCGGACACCGCTGAGTAAAGCTGCCGTGGTGAAGGACTTCAATGCGCTGGTCGTCTATCTCAGTAGCGAAGGTCTCTGCGTGCCTGAGGGCGTACGAGGCCTGCGTGCGACGGACCATGAAGTGATCATTCCAGAAGTTTGGAAAAAAGCAGCGGAGCATATCCTCTCGGTCTACCAGGGGGCAAAGTTCGCTCCGCCCTACCCCGGCGACTTCACGGCGACCTACCCGCGCGATGTGCATGTCCCAACCATTCTCAGTATTCTGTGTGAGCGCGACCAGCTCGTCAAGATCGGGGACAATCTCTATCTCAGTGCCGAGGCAATTCTTGAAGTCAAGCAGGTCATCCGGCGGCTCGCCAGCACCCCCGACGGCATCACGGTCGGCGGCGTCCGCGATGCCATTGACAGCTCCCGCAAGATCGTTCTGCCGTTGTTAGAACACCTCGATGGCATCCGCTTCACCCACCGAAACGGCGACATCAGAACCCTCTCGGAGTCTGCGAACACGGTATAATTCCTCTTGTGGCGAAGCCTTTTGATGCAACAACAAAATTTCTGGTGGAGACGCATTCCGCTGACTGGGTGCGCCTGCTCGGTCTTCCGTATGCGGAAGCGAAACTTTTAGACACGGATCTTTCCACCGTCACTGCCGCCGCCGACACACTTCTGCGGGTTCAGACTCAACCACGAAGCAAAACCCTCGGAGGCAGACCGCCTTCGAACCGCGAGCTTCGTCTTAATGGGTCTGAAATATGATCCGAAAT
>NZ_JAYUPA010001051.1:0-7206 GCF_043760365.1 Armatimonas sp. | reverse complement strand
CCTTTCCCTCTCCCCCTTCCTTGGGACAGGGAAGGGGGCTGGGGGGATGGGTTCAAAAGCGTGTACGTCAGGAGCCCGTCGGCACCGATCCCAAAGCGCCGGTCACAGACACGCCGCGCCAGTGCCGCTAGATCGGTGTTCTCAGGCTCCTCTATGACAACAAAATCGTTGCCAACAGCCTGCATTTTTGTGAAGGGAATCACACCAGCTCTTCGAGGCGCAGGGCTGCGGTGTCTGCAACGCGGTTGAACCAGGCTCGGCTCGGGTCCACTTGTGGGAACCACCAGGCAGACGGGCGGTAGTCGGTGTGCGGTAGGCCGTGCAGGGTCTGGAGTGCATTTTTTGCGAGCCGAGCTTTGGCGATCTCCGCCTCGGTTTCAATGCGCCGCAGTGTGGTTCGGGCGGCGATGGCCTCGGGCGCACGCTCGATTGCCTTGCGCTCACGATGAAGCTGACGGGCGTGGAGCAGGAGCCGCTTCACTTGGCGACGGTTTGTCGCAAGGGGCGTGTCGAAGTGCTCGGTGCGCTCGGCGAGGGCGGTGGTATCCAGCACGGAGCCACGGGCACGAAAATCATCCCCCTTGGCGTGCTCCAGAGTATTAGACTCGGCACGGAGACGGCGCACTTCCCCTGAAATGATGTTCTCTTCGCTTCGGAGTGCCTCGGCCTTATCCCACTGCGCCCGCAGCGCTTGGCTTGCTGTGGCGTAGTCGGTGTGGGCCGTGAGCAGGCGATGCTGCTCCAGATAAGAAAGTAAAGCGTTGGGTGAGCGTAGGGTGGAAAGCTCTTTAAGACGGCGCTGCTCCCACTCACGCCCGCGCTGCCAGCACGCCGCGAAGTCATCAGCCTCGACTGTGGGGCGACCCAGCGCTTGGCAAAGATGGGGCGGCAGAGTCAGGGAGACTCCTGAAACGGCGCTGAGGCTGTCCCAGGTGGCGTACCGGACACGCAGAATGGGCCGTAGCTCCGGGTGACAGATTCTGAGGCGCTGGAGTGCGCCCATCAATTTGGCCGTGCGCCAGGAATAGCTGCTCGCGCCCTCGTGAAAGACCAGAACCCACTCGGCGGCGAGCATCGGCAGGAGCGCGACCGCTTTTCCGATCAGCACACAGTCCGGCCCCAGTGCGCTCTCGATACGCTCGGCGAGCTGACGCACACTGGTAATCACTTTCTCTCCGGGCAGACAGATCGGCTCGGGCGTGTCTATCCAGACAGAGCCATCGGCACGCACACGCAGCGTTCCCCGGCCTTTCCCTGGCACCACGAGATCGAACGGACGTGCGCCCGGTAGGAACTGATCCAGGGTGTACTGCTCCCCGCCTTCCACAGCGAGGTCGTAGGCTTCGCGTGCCTGAGCGCGTGTGGCGGGGTCCAGAAATGCCTGCACCAGCCAGAAACGCGGTAGTTCGCAGGTCTGGGTGTTGAAGCGCAGGAGCGTGGTGGTGCGGGTGGTGGCAAAATTCTGCGGGGGGGCGCCCAGCAGCAGCTCGTAGAGTCGTGGCAGAAGGTATTTATACAGACACGGCAGGAGCGCATCGGGGTGCGCGGCAGCGAAATCGTCCATCCAGCCGAGGAGCGTGCTACCGACCGCACTGCCCTCGGTTGCCCAGGCGATCTGCTCCCGCAGCGTCGGAAGAATCTCGCTGAGCTTCACCTCCGATGCGATCTGTCGCTCCCAGCCGGAGTGTAGGATCCCCGTCCAGCCCCACGCCATGGTCAGTTCGGAGAGAAGCGCATCGGGGTCATCGGCAAAGGCGAGTGCTTTCTTGAGCGAGACACCGGCCTCTGTCTGTAGTCTCGCGCGGGTGGGAACATCCTCGGAACCAAAGAGCTGACTCATCTCCCCCGCGGCGGACCAGAGCGCCCGGGTCTTGTTGTCATCGTGGCCCACTAAGGCGAAGGCATCGCTGCCGGGCTGATGGAAACCGTGGAGCTTGGCGAAGTAGTCGGTGTCATGAACACCCGCTAGTATATGTGCGCCAGGCCAGAAGTGATCGAGCCGTCGCCTCAGAGTCGCTTTGGTGGGCTCATCCCAGAGCGCGGTTTGCCCGAGCGCAAGGAAAGTGGTTTGGGGGAAGCGTTCACGAAGGGCGCAGAGCGCATCCTCCCGACAGTCGCCTTCAGTGGTGGGGGCATCGGTCATTGTAGTAGGGTTCAGTATATCGTAGATACAAACGCCTGTTTAGAGAAGTTCCGGTTAAATTTTGTGCCGGGGGCGAAAGGCTCCAGCACATTTCAGAGAGCGTCCCGAGAACGCAGAGGGGGTCAGGTTACGAATCCTAAAGGTCTGTCTGTCGTCCCAGCCACTGAGCGAGGAGAAGTAGGACAGTGGTAATACCAAGCAGCGGCACCACGATAGGAAGCCAGAAGCCAAGAGATTTCAGGTTGCCCGAAGCCAGTGTCCCGCTCAATATCATCAGGCAAAGTGCCGCAAGGTTGAGCAGCCACCGTGCGACCATGCGGTACCGAAACTGAGCCGCCAGTCCCCCGACACTACACAGCAGAGCGTGTAAGGTAAACAGAAGAAGCAAAATATCAATGTTGTCGTCGTCGTAGCCATTTCGCAGAGCGAGGAGGCAGGGTTGAATCAGAAAAATGGTGAGCAGTATGCCCCACAGAAGAATCAGCCACGAGAGAACCATCTCAGCTACCGTTCTCCGCCCATGCTGATTTTTTGGTTCGCCTCTCTGCTGCTGCATACCTTACTATACCAAAAGGCCCCCAGAAATCCTGGAGGCCCATTCATGGGTCTTGCCGTAACAGCGGGCCGCTTTAGCCGCCCGACAAACGCCGTTCGTCACACCCGTTCGTAGCGGGTGTTGCGCCGGGCGGGGGTGTACCCAGCGTCGCAGATCAGGCGCTCCATCTCGTCGGTGGAGACGGCAAACGTGCAGCCTGCGGTGCTCACGACATTCTCCTCCATCATGGTTTGGCCGAAGTCGTCCACGCCGTAGCGCAGGGAAATCTGCCCGATCTTGGGGCCTTGCGTTACCCAGCTTGCCTGCATGTGCGCGAAGTTATCGAGCATCAGGCGCGCGATGGCGATGGTGCGCAGGTAGTCCAGCCCCGATGCCCGCGTACCGCCTAGCTCCGTGCCATCGGGCTGGTAGCTCCAGGCGGCAAACGCCGTGAAGCGTTCGGGGGAGCGGGCAATGCTCTCGTCCTGAAGTGCCCGCAGGCGCATAAAGTGCTCAACCCGGTCCTCATAGGTGTCCACGGAGCCGTACATCATGGTCGCGGTCGAGGGCAGCCCCACTTTATGCGCCACCCGCATACAGTCCAGCCACTCGTCGGCGGTGTCTTTGTACTTGCTGATAAAGTTGCGCACCCGGTCTGTCAGGATCTCCGCGCCGCCGCCGGGGATAGACTGCAAACCCGCCGCTTTCAGGCGCGTGAGGGTCTCCTCCATCGTGAGCTTGCTGATGTTCTTGACATAAATCAGCTCAGCGGGGGAGAAACAATGCCGGATAATATGCGGAAACTCGGCGCGCATCCAGCTCAGAAGCTCCTCGTACCACTCTATTTTAAGCTTCGGGTTCAGCCCGCCCTGCATCAGCATCTCGACTCCACCCACAGCGGAGAGTTCCCGCAGCTTCTGGTGAATCTGCTCGCGGGTCAGAACATAGCTCTCGCCGCTCTTGTCGCCGGGCGTTCGGTAGAAGTTGCAGAAGCTACAGCGCACCCAGCAGACATTGGTGTAGTTGATGTTGCGGCTGACGATATAGGTGACGGTTTTCTCGGGGTTGATGCGGCGGCGCACGGCATCGGCCAGCAGCGCCAACTCATCGAGGTTCGGGTGGGAGAACAGCCGCAGGGCATCGTCGGCGCTCAGGCGCTCTTGATTCCAGACTTTCTCGGCAATACCGGTGATATCGCTCTCCGGGGCGCGTTTGGATGGGGTAAGAGGGAACATGATCGTCGCCTTTCCAGACTTCGTGATTGTTTTCACAAAGTATACCTGTCGTGAACTTCTCTGTCAACTACTGCGTACATGATACGATAGAAAGGAGATTGCAATGACTATTTTCGGGGCCGTTTGTGTGGTGGTGATTGGTTTTCAACAGGGCGGACAGGTGACACTTCCAATGGAGAAACTGGAAGCGCTTCCCCAAAAAGTGCGGGTACATGGCCAGCGAGTTTCCTTCGAGCACCAGAAACTCGCCGTGCGCATTCCGCTGGGGTGGCAACGTCTGGCCATTGTCGGGCAATCGTCGGGCTTGCTGGCGAGCTTTGCACCTCTGGGAACCAGCGGCGCAACGCTCGCGCTCTCGTTTTCTGAGGATCCGGGCCGCAGTCGCCTTCCTGACAACCTTCCCGCCACGATCGCTCTCGCGCTGGCGAAACGCTATCCGGGCTTTCAGCAGACCGCGAAGCAGCGGCTGACACTGGCCGGTGCCGATGCCTGGCTGCTCGACGGGCAGCTTAAACAACCGGGGCAGAGTGCGCTGGTGCGCAACCGGCAGGTCTATATCTGTCACGAGGGGCGCATCTATGTTTTGACACTCACATCCAAAAAAGAGGACTTCGAGCGCCTGGCTCCGTCGCTGGAGCGCCTGCTGAAGAGCATTGAGTGGCTCCACTAGCGGCAAACTTGCAACCAGCAAAGCGGTACGGGTATCCTAGTGACTATGGGATTTTTACCTCAAGCGCCGCCTGCGATCGCCATTCCGCAGCCTGCCGCGCAATCAGCGAGTAGCACAATGGTGTCTGTCGTGCCGAACCTCTACTGGAGTGTCTCGGCGCGCGGTCCGCTCTTGGTTGTGGGGGCGGAGAAGTATTCTCTGGTGAACGAGCCCAAGCCAATTGATTTTTTTAATGGAGCAATGGGTGGGATGTTCGCCATGATGCCGGACATGGAGGCACTCACCGGGCAGAAAAAGCCCGTGGTGACACCGCTGGGAGCCGCGCCGCGTGAAGGCTGGAACACGGTGCAAGTGGCGCAGCGCTTTGGTGCCCAAGTTGTCCGGTGTGGCGGCGTGAGTGTCTTAGCCCCCCAGCTTCTTCCCGACAAGAGCAAGAGTACGAGCCCTTTTAGCGATCCTGACATGAAGGAGCTGATGCAGGAGGGAATGGCAATGGGGATGGGCATGAACGGAAGCCGCCTGCTCCCGCTTCTTGCCAGTCTGAGCGTGAGCCAGCTCCAGCAAGCCTCGTCGTCGTCGGGCTTGCCACTCTCTAGCCTCGACACCAAGCAGCGGGCGCTTGCACAGCCTTTGCTGCGCCGAACCCTGCCGTTTCGGTTTGCACAGAAACCCAACTTCCCCGATGCCGGGCCGCTGGGCACCCCGCAGGTGATTCCTGCGGCGGATCAGAACCAGTTTAGGCTCCGCCTCTCGCGTGCTCTGAACCTTGCTCCCAATCTTCCTGAATTTGGGGCTGCGGGCGGCGGGGGCGCACGACTGTCAATGCAGTTTGGCAACTTGGTCAACGACAGCGATGCGCCGGGAAATACGCGAACCCTGGCACTCAAGGCGGGGAAAACTCCCAATCCAATGGCGTTTATGGCGCTGCTGGGGGGCGGTCCGGCGGGCAACAAAGGGGTTCCTGCTCGGCGGAAGCCCTCGGATCTCAACACCGATTCGGGGGGACTCAATGCGCTGATCACACTCGCGGGCATCTCCACGGTGGACGAGCTGGTGGGCCGGATCGCTCAGGTCACGAAAGTGCTGCTCTTCGCGGATCAGCGCATTGGCAAGCTCAAGGTGAGCGCACGGGGGACTAGTGCACGCGCGGGCGATCTGGTCGCCGCACTCTGCGTGGCGGTGGGTGGTGCGGTGCGGCGGATCAGCGATGATAAAGAGTCGGTGTACTTACTGACGGATCAGGTTGCACTCAAGCCCAACGAGAACCCCATGAGCGCTATGATGGCACCGATCTCAGGGATGATGCAGGATCAGCGCAGTGCAGAGCGCTTGGCAAAAGATGCCAAGATCCGACTGATCCGCCAGGCCACCTTGCGGGCACTGCCACGGGGGACGGGCGCGAGCTTTGGCGAGAAGTTCTGGCAGATTGCTGAGGCCAAGCCCGCGAGTGACGGAAACATGGTTCCGCTCGGGGAGCTCTCGCCGGAGCTGCAGAAGCAAGCCCAGGATCGGCACGATGCCTTCTCGGGAGCGCTCTCTAACATTCCCGAAGGCACTCCTGGGATTACCCGCCGCGACCAGCAGCCTTTAACGCAGGTGCGCTGTAGCCAGAGTATTGTTTTAGAGCTGGTTGCCCCCACCCTAGGAGCCGTCGCGACTCTGGCTACGACCGATGCTAACGAGATCCACCCGGAGCTTCCCGTGCCCGCGCCACCGCCCGCCGTGACACTCCCGTCCAGTTTGAAGCAGCGTGTGGTTACCACAGCACTGCCGAGCACCGAAGCGCAGGCAGCGGCTCTGGTCGCGTCGGCGGTGGCGCGAGGGCTGACGGAGCTACGTGTCTCCGTGCCGGTGGGCAAAGATAAAGAGCTGGTACTCTTGGGCGCGGAAGCAAAGGGAAAGATCGGGGTTGTGGCGGTTCTCGCCCCGCTGGAGCCGCTCACCGCCAATGCGGTGCGGGATAAGTCCTGGGCGGGGCAGTCGCTTACCGAATGGATTGCCTCCCCGGAGTCCACAAAGCTCATGGCGAGCATGCCGCCTCAGCTCGCACCGATGATGGGCCGGATGCTGGGGGCCGACTTTGTCACTCCTGAGAGTGCGGATGTCGCCGGGTTTGTGATGCGGGCAAAGCGCCTGCTTGCCCTCCCAGGGGTCAGCGGCTTTGCATTGGAGCGTCTGGCAGCGCCTGGCTACCGCGATGGTACCGGGGGCATGGGCGATGGCACGGGGTTCTTCTGGCAGGGGGGAGCCAATGCCCGTGAGCGTGTTGCCTTCACTAAGGATCAGAAATCCGATGCGGCGGAGCTGGGCGGCTTTAACTTCGCAGACATCTTCAATGCACAGGGCCCCCGCGTGGCTTGGGGTAAGCGCACGACGGCGCGAAACGATGCATTCCTGAAGCGCCTGGATACCGCGCTCACTAAAGAAACGCTCGCTCCCGTGTCCGTTCTGGCCAGTGTCCAGCCGCCACGCTGGGAAAAATGGACCGGCAAGTACCCCGCAGGAGCCACGATTACCTCCGCTATCCGCCCGGCCCTGAAAATATTCTCCTACAGCACTATATTCTCCCAGCCCGCCCTGTTCGGCGATGCCAGCGACTTCGCGGGCTTCGATGAGCCGGATC
>NZ_JAYUPA010001050.1:0-2566 GCF_043760365.1 Armatimonas sp. | reverse complement strand
CAGAGGACAGCCTGAGGGCAGGAGATGAGCAGAAAGAGGTAGGGCACACCAGATCGGAAGATACAGAACATACAGAGCGTGCCAAGCAGCAGATCCGGGAGCGGCTCCAAGGTCTAAAACCTCCCACGAATCGCGCAAGGAGGGAGCGATGAGGGACACCCCGGGGGGAATCCACCGTGCCCGGCTTCTCCACGGCGACGCGCTAGAGATACTGCCAACCTTCGAGCCTGCGAGCTTCGACGCCATCGTTACCGATCCCCCTTACTGCTCGGGAGGCATGACCATGAGTGAGCGAGCCAGGCCCGCCAGCGTCAAGTACATGCAAAGCCGCCAGAAGACCGTCTGGCCGGATTTTGAGAGCGAGAGCATGGATCAGAACGCTTGGGCGCAGTGGACGTATCGCTGGCTCAAGGAGTGTAAGCGCGTCGCCAAAGACGGAGCGCCCATTGTGATCTTTACCGATTGGCGACAACTCCCAGCGCTAACAACCCTTCTGCAATGGGCTGGGTGGCGCTGGCTTGGTATCGCAGCCTGGGACAAAACAGCAGCGTGTAGGCCACAGATGGGACGCTTCGCTGCTCAGGCCGAGTACATCGTCTGGGGCGCAAAAGGGCGGCTTCCCGCCAAGCGTCATGTGGGAACGCTGCCAGGAGTCTTTCGGCACCGCGTGGAGCCACCAGGCAAGAAGCTGCACATGACCGGCAAGCCACTCGCGCTCATGGAAGAGCTACTCCAGATCGTCGAGCCGGATGGCACTGTCCTCGATCCCTTCGCCGGGTCGGGGACCACCCTACTTGCCGCCCGAAACCTCGGGCTGGGCGCGGTTGGCATCGAGGCCAGCCAGACCTACTACCAGATCGCAAGAGAGCGACTGAACGATAATGCCCCTGTGCGATGATAGCGCAGGCGCAGCGGGGATGCTGGCGCACTGCCAAGGACGGTGATCCGGCTGGACTGGCACTGTACCTGCGCCACTACAGCGCCCGCAAGCGCTCGCCAAAAGCGCGACTGCCGCTGTTCGTCGGGCCTGGTGAAAAGCTGGTGTTGCTGTCTCATAAAGGCGATGCGGTCTTTGCCTGGCGCAGGATGCTCTACACTCAGGACGGTCAGAGCGGGGTCTGCTGCGCCGTGTTTCGCAACGAGGGCACACGCCGCTCCAGTAGGCTGATTCGCGAGGCGATGCGCCTGGCTTGGAGACGCTGGCCGGGTGAACGACTCTACACCTACGTCGATCCGACCAAGGTACGCAGTGTGAATCCAGGCTGCTGCTTCAAGAGGGCGGGCTGGAAAACCTGTGGAAAATCGCGCCGGGGACTGATTGTCCTGGAAATGAAGCCTGGTTTCGAAGTGCGACAGCCAGGCTTTCTGGCGATGTCATCGAGGAAGTAAAAAAGGAAAGAAGTTACATTATTATCGGGTTACGTTTTCCCGATTTTACGAGGAACTGCCTAGAGTAAGCCTGATCTACTGGTTACTCGCCATCCAGTAATGCCCGTCGGTCAGCCAAGAGCTTCGCATTGGCGAGCTCAGTGCGACTCAGACGACTACTCTCCAGGCGCTCCATGGTCATTCCACGCTCTGCCTTGTACCAACGAAACGTTTCGAAACGACGGCGGATATCAGGGTCTTTGAAAGCGTAACCATGCCGTGCATAGATCTCATTAATTGCATAGCGGACTGCTGCAAAGTCCCACGTAGATATCTCCACCTGGGTCAAAAGACTCGTCCGGGTCTGTGGAAACCGCTCCCCAGGATACGCACCGGGTGCAACTTGGACGGGCGTGCTGGATGGTTTAATAGTAGGCACTTTGACGTTTGGAGTAGACGCAGTAACTTGTGGAGTGGAGTCGGCCACTTGAACAGCATTCTTCTTATCTAACTCTCTAAGCTGCCAGGATCGAACAATCGCGGTGCTTACACCTACTACGACGAGGAAAGCACAAAGTGCAATCTGCTTGCCTGACAGCCAGTGCTTTGCCACTCTGGGATCTTCTCTTTCAAGCACCTCAGGGTCAGGTAGATCCGCCATGAATGAGGGGCGCACGCCCTTGCATCTACCCTCGACAAGCTCAGAATTTATCACCACAAGTTCCGCTCCATCCTCTTTGCAAAAGAGCAATTCAGACAGATACTCGCGGCTACACTCAGGACATTTTTTCATTTTTGCTCCAAATAATCAGGCACCCTACTCCATAGCAGTACCCTACTCGTAGGCTACGTTTTCAGTCCTTAGGCAGCGATCAGAATGACAGTGCATCCAAACGCTGACGAACTTCCTTCAGGTCTTCAAGAGCCTGCGCAGAGCGCTGGGTGTCTTTGTCCAAAGCTTGTGTCACTCGGTGAATCGCCGGATTGGCCGCATCCGCTCCTTCACGATCCAGAGTAAATCCGCTTAGCATTTGCTCCATAAGCTGCTGGGCTCCGTGACGTTTCTCCAGGGCCTGATCGCACCGCTGGGTCAGGGACTCGTTCTCCGCTACAAGTTCTTCCCGCTGCTCTCGCAGTCCCTCAACCCGCGTCTCCGTTTCCTGACGAGCTTGTTGTGTCTCCTGAATTGCCTGATTAA
>NZ_JAYUPA010001049.1:0-7225 GCF_043760365.1 Armatimonas sp. | reverse complement strand
TTGCCGTGTCGGGCTGGAAGTTGGTGCGGAGGGTCTCCGGCGTTTCGCGCAGCGCGCGCCGAACGGGTTGAAACGAGACGTCATCGTCCCTACCCGGTGTCGGCTCCCATTTGACCTCGTCGCCACAGGGCGGCAGGCTACAAAGTGTCTGTCGTCTCCGTGCCGAGCACAGCAAGCTCATGAGTATGCTATCGCTTTTACAGCACTTTGCAAGTTCTCTCTCTGACAAAATTTCCACGCCCCATTTCCGGTTTGAACAGGCCGCTTGGAGTCGGCATTTATGAGCAGTTTAGACCAGGCCATTGAGACCCAACTCAAAAACATCGAGACCAAGACCGGCACCTCTCGCGACGAACTTAAAGCCACTCTTCTCAAGACGGGGCTAACCAAACACAGCGAGCTACGCACTCATGCCCAAGCAACCTTTGGCCTTGGGCACGGCGATGCGAACGCACTCGTGCACTTTGCCTGCGCCTCCAGCGGGAATTTTGCCGCCGAGGGCAAGAGTGACGATACCGTTCTGGACGAGATGTACACTGGCCCCAAAGCTACCCTTCGCCCGATTCACGATGCGTTACTCGCGCAAATCCTAGAACTTGGGGAGTTTGAGGTTGCGCCCAAGAAAGGCTACGTGAGCTTGCGGCGCAAGAAGCAGTTCGCCATGATCGGTCCGGCCACCAACACACGCGTCGAGGTGGGGATCAATCACAAAACTCTCCCTGGCACCGAGCGCTTACTCGCGCAGCCCGCTGGAGGAATGTGTACCCACAAGATCAAGCTCACCGACGCTGCCGAAGTAGACGATGAGCTACTAGGCTGGATTCGCAGTGCCTACGAGAGTGCGGGCTGATAAAATAGGCACCTATGACGGATGAAGAGAAGCTCATTGAGAAGCTACGCCGGATCGAAGCGCTCTATGCCCGGCCAGGTACCGCAGGCGAACGCGAGGCCGCAGCCGGTGCCCGTGAGCGCATCCTAGCGCGGCTGAAAGAAGTCGAGAAGATCGAGCCGCCTGTCGAGTACAAGTTCACGATGTCAGATCGCTGGGCGCAGCAACTTTTCATGGCCTTGCTCCGGCGCTACAACCTCAAGCCCTACCGCTACAGCGGACAGAAGCGCACCACGGTCATGGTCAAAGTCACCCGCTCGTTTGTCAAAGAGACTCTCTGGCCAGAGTTCGAGGCGCTGCACACCACTCTGGAGGAGCACCTCACCGAAGTCACACAGCGCGTGGTCTCCGAAGCGCTTCACCCTGATACGTCGGATGCAGCAGAATCAGCTTAGTGGGTACTCCAGAGTTTCACAAGAGTCTCGATTGTGGTGGCGGCACCAGGAGCGGGAAGTCGCGAGACACTTCCCTTTGGCGGGATGCTCTCCAGCGGCCACTGGGCACTGAGAAACGCGTCGCTCTCTAAGCGAATGCCGCCGTTCCAGCCTTGGAGCGCGGCATCGAGCGCGGCGAACTCCGCGAAGCCCTCGCGGGGGCCGTAGAGAAGCGGTGTCCCAGCGGCCATACACTCGCCCACCAGGCCGTAGCCCGCTTTGGAGATCACACAGTCCACACTGGCCACTAAATCCTCGTGAGGTAGAGTGTCGCGGGAAAGCACGATTAAATTCCACGGCCATGGCCTCGGCGGCGGGGTGAGCGTGTAGAATGTCCACCCAGTAAAGCGCTCCAGGCTCGCCCAGGGAAACGGCATCCCCCAGCTCCCCGCGTAGATCAGAGCGAACCTACCCCCTGGCCCCCGCCTGGCGGGGGGAATTATTCGGTTTCCCCCCACTCGCGCCACTAATCCGACCGACTCACGCTTGGGGAAATACGGCATCGGGAGCGCGAAGCCCGCTTCCAGTAGCAAGGTTGCTTGTGCGTACTCGGCCTCAAGCTGCCTGACAATTCCCTCGAACCCTGCGTACTCCGCGTAGATATCAGCCCAGGTGAAGTTGGCCACGCAGACTGACGGTAGCCCGAGCGTGAGAGGAAACGATGCCACATCGGTGAGAATCAGTCGGGCGTTGACCGAGCGTAGCCAGGCGATTTCGTCGGCGCGACGCGCTTCATTGCGCTGATTCTGTTCCTCCCAGGCAGCCCTCGTCGCCGCAATGTCCACGGTCACTGAGTCGGTCTGGAGGCAACCGACATCAAAGCTCTCGGGGATCAGGAGGAAGGGGCGCTTCACTTCCGCACGCCAGAACCACTCGGGTGCCGCCGTCTTCACGAAAAGGGGGATCTCCGGTGGCAAGTCCCGCAGAATCGTCACCTCCCGCGCCGAGTGCCCCAGCCCATGCCCCGAGACGTACGCCACTATTGCCAAGGCGTCTGGGCTACTTCTCGATCTCGATCGTGTCCCAGCGCTTGCCGTCGAGGCTGCGCACCGTCACGCTCTTCAGCCCTTCCAGCTTCTCCCAGCGGCGTGAGAGCAGCATGGTCTTTACTGGCTTGAGCTTCCCCACCTTCAGGTCAATTGCTTCCAGCGCCGCTTCTGGCTTGGCAAATGCCGTGCGGAATGTCACCGTCGCCAGTACGGACTTGCCACCCGCGAAGCGCACGTACCAGCCTGAGCGCTTGGTTCCGTACTCACGAAACGCCCCTCGTTCGCCGATACTCAGCGGCTTACCAATCGCGGCATCTACCTGACGGGGTTCCTTGCCCATCACTTGATGGATCGAGAAATCTTTGCAGAGTGCAGGCAAGGCAATCAGTACCAGCCCAACGATTGCCAACATTTTCTTCATGCCTGAATTGTACACCACGAAGTGCCTCTTGTTGGTAAACTGTGCTATGAAGTCTTTTGCCACAACAATTCTCATCCAAGCCCCTATGGAGCGCATCTGGAACTTGCTCCTAGATGGCCCCGGCTGGCCTACCTGGAACCCAACCGTGGAGCGGGTCGAGGGGACAATCGCACAGGGGGAGAAAATCACGGTTCATACCAAGATCGCACCGGGACGAGCCTTCCCCGTGGTCGTCAGTGAGCTCACTGCGCCCCAGAAAATGGTCTGGACAGGCGCGATGCCACTGGGGCTCTTCACCGGCCCCCTGGCGCCGCTGTTCACTCGCTCCATCCCCGATCTCCAGCCCGCCTTCGAAGCCTTCGCCGCCGGGCTAAAACAACACGCGGAAAAGCATTCACAGGCAGAACAGAGTATTGCAGAATGAGCCAGGCAAATAATGTCGTTCTGATTTGTGTAGATCAGTGGCGCGGCGATGCGCTGGGCTGTGAGGGGCATCCGATTGCGATGACACCGCACCTGGATCAGCTCGCTGCTGAGGGAGTGCGCTTCGGGCGAGCCTATAGCGCAACTCCTAGCTGCATCCCCGCACGGGCGAGTCTCTACACTAGGCTCTCACAGACCAGCACAGGGAAAGTGGGCTACCGCGATGGCGTTCCGTTTGACTACCCGGTAACCATTGCCTCGGAGTTTACCAAAAACGGCTACCAGACCCAGGCCATTGGCAAGCTCCATGTGTTTCCTGAGCGCAGCCAGATCGGATTTCAGAACGTGTTGCTTCATGATGGTTACCTGCACTTTGGGCGCAAGAAGCCGCGTGATATCGGCATGGTGGATGACTACCTGCCCTGGCTGCGCGAGAAGACCGGCGACCCGAAGGCGGATTACTTCGATAACGGGGTGAACTGCAACTCCCAGGTGGCGCGGCCCTGGGACAAAGACGAAGGTAGTGCCCGTGATGCAGGGTGAGCAAGCCCAGATTCGTGGAGGAGGATTCTCTTGTTACCGGAAAACCAGTGAACTCCCTGCTCCCTCCTACGTCGGTAGGGGCATGAGAGAGACGCAAAAAGAGTGGACTATCAAAGGTGTCAAGCGCACCGCCGTTGTGGTGCTGCCTGCAAAAACTGAGGGCGCGCCGATTGTCTTTGGGTTCCACGGCCACGGCGGCAACGGGCGCAATAGCGCAAACCGCTGGAACTTGCAGGCGCTCTGGCCTGAGGCGATCTTTGTCTACCCCAATGGGCTTCCCACCAAGACCCCGCGCGATCCTGAGGGCGGCAAGCCAGGCTGGCAGATGTTCGGCGGCGGCGGCCTGTTCCCCAACCGGGATATGGATTTCTTCAACGCGATGCTGGAGACAGCCCGTAAAGAATGGAAAGTGGACGACAAGCAGCTCTACTGCTGATGCACATCGGGGCCAAGAACGACCCGATTGTGAAGTGGGACCAGCAGCAAGCAGCCATAGATGCGGCCAAGAAAATCAATGGCGACAAAGCGCCCATTGAGGTGGTGCTCCACGAAGGCGGACACAACTACCCTAATATCGCCCCGGAGAAGCTGGTCGCATTTTTCAAGAAGTACAAGCGCTAGCTCCAAGTCCCTCTGTTTCTAACCCGAAATCGGGGAAGAAGTGGAAAAATGTGCTAGAATGCGCAGGACTTGGCAGTGACTTCCAACGAAACAGATTTCCCGGCAGACCTGAGGACTTTGATCCTCTCCCCCACGGACTACCTTGCAGGTGGTGTTCGTAGCCTACGCTTTCACCTGACCAATAGCGACCCGCAGACGGCTCTGTATGTCAAGCTGTCGTGTGAGGCCGACTGGGTCAGCCTGTCGCCGCAGGAGGCCGCTCTAGGGCCTGGCGAGAAGCAGGCGGTGGCGGTGACCGTTAAAGTGGACACGGCGCGGGCACAGCTTCAGGCGGGTGGCCCGCCCGCAACGCCCATCGCGCTCCTGAGCCAGCGCCTTGGAGGAGCGGGCTTGTCTCCCCTGCCCACGATGAGTGCCACAGTCTATGTGCGCCTCCCCGTGGCGATCTGCCCGTCGTGCGAAAAGACGCTCGATGCGGACCTCTCCGATGGTGCCACGATTCCCGCGTTCTGTCCGTTCTGTTTCGAGCGCCTGCGCCCCTGCCCCATCTGCTCCACCCCCAACACGTGGCGCGCCCGCCAGTGCATCGCGGATTCGTCGCACACCGTTCGTGGCCTGCTGGACTGGACGGTTCTCGGGGGCGGCCCGGGTCATTTTGGCCTGCGTGATCCCGTGGATCTGGGAGTTGCGCCTCTGCGTGAGGGGGCTGGTTTTTCCCTGACTCGTCGGTGGTCGTTCCCCTCGGTGCCGCCCAGCCGGAGCGAGCAAACTCTCTACTGGAGCGCCCCGATCGCGGCCTACGGCATGGTCGCCGCCGCCGCCGCCACGTCCGAGGGGGATGCCCATATCTACGCCTTTCAGAGCGACACGGGCGCTCCGCTCTGGGACCCGTATCCTCTCGCAGACCCGGTCTATCCGGAGCGCGGTGGAGTAACCCTCAACGAAGGGAAGCTCTACGCCGCCACCGTTGAGGGCCTGCTGGTCTGCGCCGATGCGCTCCGTGGCACCCGCCTCTGGGAACGGACACTGGCAGGAAAGGTCTACGGCGCTCCCGTTCCCTCGACACCGGGTTCACCACTCCTGGTTCCTCTGGTCACGGCGGAGGGAGGCGCACTGGCACAAGTGGGCGTGGAGCTGGGAGATGGAGTCTGCATAACGCCGCTGGAAGGCCCCGTCATGACCGCCCCGGCGTTCTTTGACGGGCGGGTGCTGGTTCATGATGACAGTGGGGTACTAAGCTGCATCGAGCTCACCACCGGCAAGCTCCTCTGGCGCTCCAATGGGCTGGGCAAGTTCCAGGCATCCCCAATCGCCTACGATGGCCGTGTCTACTCCGCCACCGATACGGGAAAGGTTTTTGCCCATGAGATTCAGACAGGCAAGGAGCTCTGGCAGGTAGAAGTCACGAGCGTGGCACTCTCGGGGACCCCTGCGTGCGATGGCAGCTTGCTTTATCTGCCGGGCGAGGATGGGGTGCACCTAGTCAGTGCCGCTCTGGGACGTGCTGTCCGTCGCTACCCCACCCGCCGCCCCGTGCGCTCCTCGCCCGTGGTGATTGCGGGATCGCTCCTGTTTGGGGTAACGGATGGGGATATCTACGGCGCGGCACCGGGCCGCACGCTGGAGCGTCTGTACGAGACCGGGACAATCAGCTCCCAGATTATCACCGCGCCCGCGCTGGCCGACGGTGCATTATTTCTCACCTCTACCAACGGTGTTCTCTACAGTCTAGCCCTCAGCTAGCCGTCTAATAATCGCTAAAGTTTTAAGTTTTACCATGGCCCAGAGCACAATATTGAGTATGTTTGAGAGTCCCAGTACCGTGGACAGCCCCACCCCGGGCGGCACGGTCTGGCTTGCACGCGACCCCGTGATGCAGCGCCCCGTCTTGCTCAAGCGCCTTCCCACCAGCGCGAATCGCTCCCGACTGACCGAGGCACTGACCCTGGATCATCCCGCCATTGCCCGTACCCGTCGCTGGCTACTAGATGAGAACCAGCTCTACGTGGTGCGCGATGTGGCACGTGGAAAGAATCTCCGGCAGCGGCTGTCGGCCCAGGGAGGGCGCCCGGACACCGAGACTCTCCGTAAGTTCCTCCTGCCCGTTTTAGAGGCGCTTGAGTACGCCCACGGTCGCCAGCTTCCCCACGGCGGGCTCTCCTATGAGAATATTCTCGTCGCCGATGATGGGGCCGTGATGCTCACCGACTTTGGGGCCACCGACCCTGCGGCATCGCACCACCGGGCGCTCTACAATGGTTCGCTGACTGTCGAGAACGATATCCAGGCGATGGCAAAGCTCATCGCGGCTCTTCTGCCCACCACGGGCCCCTTCGCGACTCCCACCGTGCGCAGCCGTGTGGAGGGAGTGACGTTACGCTGTGAGACCCTGGGGAGCCTACGTGAGGTGTTGGCAAGCCTGGAGAAGCTCGCCACGGCCCCCCTGCCTCGCCCCACTTCCACGGCAGTCGCCACGGTCGCGTCCCAGACCCCCGGACAGCCTGGGATCCCTCCCCCGCTCTTCGGGAACCTTCCCACGAGCATCGCCCCCGCCCTCACCGAGCAAAATACCCCCGTTCCCACAAAAGGCGTCGCCAAGCTGGTCTGTAGCCAGCCCGACCGCCCCCTGGTGCCGCAGGGCGGCGGGGGTCTACTCGCTATCGAGGCCAAGAACGACGGCGACGCGACTCTGCTCATCCGTATGGTCGCCACTCAGCACGCCTGGCTCAATGTGCGCCCGACCAACCTCCCTCTTGTTCTGCCGCCAGGAGCCTCCGTCAAGATCGGCTTCGTGGTCTCTGCGGCGCGCCTAGCGGGCGGCGAGTACCGCAGCGCCGTCTATCTCTCGTCGAACGCCCCCGGCCCCAACGCCGAGGATCTGCGCACCGGCTGGTGGAAACACAGC
>NZ_JAYUPA010001048.1:0-2568 GCF_043760365.1 Armatimonas sp. | reverse complement strand
TCAATTCCCAGAATGGCGATGATGTCCTGAAGCTCTTTGTAGCGCTGGAGGATGGACTGAACCCCACGGGCCACCCGGTAGTGCTCGGCTCCCACGATAGCGGGGGTCAGGGCGCGGCTGGTGGAGGAAAGCGGGTCCACGGCGGGGAAGATTCCCTGGGCCGCTAAGTTACGCTCCAGGACCGTAGTCGCATCCAGGTGCGAGAACGCGGTGGCAGGAGCCGGGTCGGTGAGGTCGTCGGCGGGGACGTAGATCGCCTGCACGGACGTGACCGAGCCCTTGCGGGTGGAGGTGATGCGCTCTTGCAGTGCCCCCATCTCACTGGCCAGGGTCGGCTGGTAGCCCACGGCGCTGGGCATACGGCCCAGAAGCGCGGACACTTCAGAACCCGCTTGGGTGAAGCGGAAGATATTGTCAATGAAGAGGAGCACGTCTGCACCGTCAACGTCGCGGAAGTACTCGGCCATTGTCAGGCCCGAGAGTGCAACACGAAGCCGGGCACCCGGGGGCTCGTTCATCTGGCCGAAGACCATGGCGGTTTTGTCAATAACGTGCGCCTTCTTACCCGACGAATCCGTGAACTCGGCCTCGGACATTTCCAGCCACAGGTCGTTACCCTCACGAGTGCGCTCACCGACTCCAGCGAACACCGAAACACCCGAGTGCTGAACGGCGATATTACGGATCAGCTCCTGCATGGTCACGGTCTTACCGACGCCCGCTCCCCCGAAGAGGCCAATCTTCCCCCCCTTGAGGTAGGGACAGAGCAGGTCAACGACCTTGATCCCCGTCTCCAGAATCTCAGGGGCGGTTGCCAGATCCTCGAATGCTGGGGCATCGCGGTGAATCGGCCAGTACTCGGTGGCATTGGCAGGGCCGCGCTCGTCAATGGGACGACCGAGGAGATTGAAAACGCGCCCTAGCGTGGCGGGGCCGACGGGGACAGAGATAGCCTGCCCCGTGTCAATTGCCTCCTGACCACGAACGAGCCCATCAGTGGAGTCCATTGCCACTGCGCGAACCACATCATTTCCCAAGTGCTGGGAAACCTCGACGATCAGATCGTCGCCGTTTTTGATCGGGATGCGGATTGCGTTGAGAATTGAAGGAAGTTGCCCCGGTTCAAACGCGACGTCTACCACGGGACCCTGGACCTGGACGATCTTGCCTGTTGCCATCGTATACCTTTATGTCTTAAGCGAAAATTTGAGTTTGTGAAAACCGGTACAGTCTACCCTCAAGTAAGAAAAATTTCAACCTATCCACAGAACTTTCCGGCTGATAGAATACCGCAGGAGTGATTTAGTTATGGCCGTCGCATTTCCCTTGTCCGAATTGTCCGATTCCCTCGATCTTCGCCGTACCTACACGGCGGAGGAGCTTTTTGCGTTTCCCAGCGACTGCCACTACGAGCTCGTCCGAGGAAAGCTCAGGAGTTTAGAGATGCCCACTGGTGGCCCCCATGGTGCAAAAACAAATCGATTCACCACCCCCCTCAGCAGTTTTATCTACGAGTATGACTTAGGTGAGTGCTTTGCGGCAGAGACAGGCTTTCTTCTGTCCCAAAATCCAGATACAGTGCTCGCCCCGGACTTCGCCTTTGTCAAGAAAGCAAAGCTCCCCGAGGAGCTTCCCGGCGGCTATGTCCGCGCCATCCCCGATCTAGTGCTCGAAACTCGCTCTCCAAGCGACCGGCCCCGTGAGATCTCCAGCAAAGTGCGCGAGTGGCTCGATGCCGGAGTGCAACTCGTGCTGGAGCTAAACCCTGCCAAGCAAGTGCTCACAATATATCGCCCTAACTCTGAACCTGAGATTCTCACCCGCGAAAGTATTTTCGATGGCGGCACGTTTCTTCCCGGCTTTGTGCTCCCACTCACCCGACTCTTCCCGCAGGTATAATGACCGCATGCCATCTACCCCGCTGCTGACGGGCGTTGGGCGCCGTCCTGCCTTCCATGTCATGACCAAGCCTATCGGCCCTATCTGCAACCTTGACTGTCGCTACTGCTTTTATCTGGAAAAAGAGGATCTCTACCAGAGTGAGCGCAAGCAGCGCCCGTCGTGGGAGATGCCGGAAGAAGTACTTGAGAACTATATTCAGCAGTATATTGCCAGCCAGAGGGTCCCAGAGATCAGCTTCGCGTGGCAGGGTGGAGAACCGACGCTTCTCGGGGTGCGCTTCTTTGAGAAAGTGGTGGCGCTGCAAAAAAAATACGCCGACGGTAAAACCATTCACAATGCCTTCCAGACCAACGGAACGCTCTTAGACGATGCGTGGGGCGAGTTTCTGGCGAAAAACAACTTTCTCATCGGGCTCTCGATAGATGGTCCCGCACACCTGCACGATGCCTACCGAGTGGACAAGCAGGGCCGCCCGACTTTTGAGCGCGTGATGGCGGGTATGAACGTCTTAAAGAAACACGCGGTCGAGTTCAATACGCTCACCGTGGTCAACCGCAAGAACTCCCAGGAGCCGCTCGCGGTCTATAAATTCTTGCGGGAAGTCGGCTCCGGGTTTATTCAGTTTATTCCGCTGGTGGAGCGCAATCCCATTGCGCCGATTGAGAC
>NZ_JAYUPA010001047.1:0-7245 GCF_043760365.1 Armatimonas sp. | reverse complement strand
CACTGAAGGTAGCACTTGCCCCGACTGTCTGCGGTAGCTCTGAGATCTTCCAGACCTTCTTGTTCTGTGCCACAAAATCGGCATGGGAACCAAAGAGGCTCTTGAAGAACTCGACCACTCCGTCTACGATTGCCTTCAAACCGTTCTCGATGCTCTCCCAGATCGCCTTTGCCATCGTCTCGACCACATCCCAGCCACTAGCCGAGTCGTTGTCGAGGCGAATGGTATCGGGCATAGCGTTGAGCGGCCCAACCAGATAGACATCCTCATCACCTGCCTCGAAGTCGTTGTAGGAGATGATCTTCTTGAGGTTTCCCTCTCCCTTGGCAGGCATTTTGTCAAGGAGGAAGCTGCGCTTGTGGGTGTCTGTGCCATTGACGACATTATGGATGTTGGCTCCCTCGACCACCGCATAGATATTGGCATCTGTTCCTGAGTACTCAGCTTTAGACGTCTTGATCTTGACACGCAGGAAGAACTCCTCGGCCTTATCACCTGCCTTAGGCGGGTAGCTTCCGGCGGAGACGAACTGGTAGCCGAGTTTATCGAAGTCCTCCCACTGCGAAATCGCGTCCGCGCTGGGGGTGTTGTAGCCCTTGACCGAGTCCTCTAACTGAATCCGCCCCCAGAATGCTCCCTTGCCGACCTGGTTCATCGCCGCCCCCACCCGGCGGAGCCACTGCTCGCTGGCACGGATCGCATTGTGCTCGGCGTTGCGGAAGGCATTCTGAGCGGAGAAGTTGGCCGTGACAATCCCGCGCTCCTTAGCTCCGATCTCGGCCATCCAGGTGGAGTCTAGGTTGATCCCAGCGGGGGCCATGTAGATCACGCCCTTGGGAATCTTGACATTGGCGACCGAAGCGCCACGGATTACCTTGCCCGCCTTGGCCGCTTTGTAGTCAAGACACACATCATCGCTAGCAATCGGAGAGATCGGGTGGCACCCTGCCTCCATCACTGTCTGGACACCGGGCAGATTGAGGATCGAGCCCATGATCGAGTACTTGCCATGGCTCTTGATCCCCTGGTGATCCGGAGTCTCGTAGTTGCCAGTATAGAGGGTGAAGGAGCCCATCTGGGTCCACTGTGCGGGTGTTGACGCCATGTCAAAGTAGGTGGCCTTACGGCGCATGGGCTCGTCGATCCAGTTCGAGTGGGAGTAGAAGTCCTGGAGCGCATGAAGCGAGACCCCTAAGATATGATGCGCCATCGCCACATCGCCGACGACCGGCTTGCCGTACTTATCCTTACTCGGTTGCTCTGCAGCGTAGATCAGGCCAGCCAGCGTCCCGGAGAGGTAGCGGCGCATCTGACTCTCCACCGGGTTGCGGGGTGGACGGGATGGGTTGCGTCCCCCCTGCCCTGGCAGGTTCAGGCGTGGGAGTGGGATGTTGCTGCTCTGCATAGTGTAGAGGTCGTCGAAGTGCACCTTAGCCAGCTCGGGTTTGGCGATCAGCGCGGCCTTGAGGCGGGTCATGTCTCCGCTCTTAGCCCACCAGAGGGGGTTGTAGCCGTAGGAGTCGACATAGTCTGCATGCCAACAGATGGACTCTGCCGCTCCGGCGCTGAAGCTAGCGGCTATGCCACCGCGCTTGGAGATGTCGGCATGATGCCAGTTGGCGATAGTGCTTGTCAGGAAGTCCTCACCGCCGAAGGCATGGGCGGAGGGAGTGGAGGCGATGCCAGCCAGGCTCAGGGCGAGAAAGGGGCGAAAGTTGCGCATTATCGAAATTACTTGAGTAACGTTGCCGTCAGGTTTAAGTTGCTCTCAGGATAGACCCCGCTCGTAAAGTGCCTGTGAATCTACCGTAAAAAAAGTGTGAAATGAAAAAAAATCTTCGCAGGATCCCCATCCCGACGAGGGAGGCGATTCCCAGATCCCCAAAGGCGATCAAGAGCCCTTAGGTTGCGAAAGGGGACGAAGCTTTTTCATAGAGGTCTCTTCTAAGAGGATGGCTAATTCTACCCAGAAATGCGCCCACGATCTACTGTTTTTTCTCTTGAGCTTGCTGCCCAACTCCAAGCCGTAAGCGGCCCCGAGCCGATTGCTGCACTCAATCGTATCAAGGAGCGTGAGTGCGGCGAGCCACTGGTCAATATTCGTAGGTACTGCCCCCGTGTGCGTATTGCCCGCACGTGTCTGCCGTATCTGCGCCGAACCGTTGCCGAGAAGCTGAGTGTCGCGCAGGCAGCGCTCCCGCCGGGCTATAAATTGCGCGTTACGACCGCGCTCCGTAAGAAAGAAACCCAGCAGGCGCTCTTCGATACGTACTTCGCGGAGCTGTCGGAGAAGCACCCGAACTGGAGCTACGCCACCCTCCGTCGCCAGACCTGCCGCTTCTTCGCCCCCTACGACCAGCCCGCTCCCCCCGGCCACTGCACCGGAGCCGCGGTAGATGTCCATTTATTGCTTCCCTCGGGCAGGCAGGCTGAGATGCGTAAGCCGCTCACGGGCTGGAAGGCTGCACGGAGCCTCGCACACGGTCTGAGTGAGAAGTCCGTCCGTCACCGCGAGATTCTCTTTGCAGCAATGCTCGCCGCCGGGTTCTCCAACTGCGCCGAGGAGTTCTGGCACTACAGCTACGGCGATGCCGGCTGGGCCGTTCGTGTCGGCGAGCAGGAGTGTGTTTACGGCTGGCCAACCCTGCGGGAAAATTCTATAGTCGTTTTGGAACAAACAAAACCGGAATACTGTCCATAAGAAACCTCTGGTTTTTCCGGAGGTTTCAGGAAGCGCACCATGAGAATCGCGACGGTGGCGGAGCTACGGGAGGCGGATCGTCAGGCCATTGAGAACCTGGGGATTCCGAGCGTCTGCCTGATGCAGTCGGCGGGTGAGGCACTTGCGCGGGCGTGTGCGGGAGCGCAGCGCGTGGCGTTTCTCTGTGGCAAGGGCAACAATGGCGGCGATGGGTTTGTTGCGGCGCGGCTTTTAGCAGTGGTGGGAAAAGAGATCACGGTTTTGTTGACGGGAGAAGAGAGGGATCTCCGAGGAGCTGCCGCCCTCCACTTTGCCCCGCTCCGTGCCTGCGGCGTGAAGATACTGCCGCTAAAAAATGCGCCGCTCACGGGCTACGACTTGCTGATAGACTGCCTGCTGGGAACGGGTGCGTGGGGCAAGCCCGAGGGCGTGATGGCGGAGGCGATTGTCGCCGCGAATGCCTCGAGCGTGCCAATTCTAGCCTGCGACCTGCCGTCGGGAGTGGATGCCGACACGGGGGAGGTGGTTGGAGGGCTGGCGATTCGGGCGCAGAAAACGCTCACGCTGGCAGCGCTCAAGCCCGGCCTCTTGCTCTATCCAGGCGCAGAGTACGCGGGCAAAGTGAGCGTCGCCAAGATTGGACTGCCGATTCTCACCCCTCCAACCCAGGAGCTGACCACAGCAAGCTGGGTAAAAGAAACCCTTCCTCGGCGCACACAAGGCCGCGATGCCAACAAAGGCGCGTTTGGAACCGTGCTGGTTGTGGCGGGTTCACGCGGCATGGCAGGGGCTGCCGTTCTCACGGCCACGGCGGCGCTTCGTGCAGGAGCCGGGTTGGTCTATTTAGCCGTCCCGGAGAGCCTGGTCGCGACCGTCGCCGCGCTCTCCGCCGAAGTGGTGGTGCGCCCCCTGCCCGAGACACCTGAGGGAACGCATGGTGGCGAAGGAGCACTTGCCGCGCTCTTGCCACTGCTAGAGCACACCGATGCCATCGCGCTTGGCCCCGGACTCGCGGCGAGCGAGGCGGTGCAAGACTTTGTGGAAGCCCTGCTCAAGAGTACTAAACTTCCTCTCGTCATAGACGCCGATGGGCTCAATGCCATCGCACTAAAAGCCGAGCTGCTCCAGAGCCTGACGGAGCGGGAGCGTGTCCTGACACCGCATCCGGGCGAGCTGGGCCGACTGCTGGGAATCCCTACCACGGATGTCCAGGCGCACCGAACCGATGCCACGTTGCGCTGTGCGCACACTTTTGGCTCCGTGACTCTGCTCAAAGGCGCACGAACTTTGGTAGGAACCCCCTCCGGTCGGCTATACTACAACCGTGAGGGTTCGGTGACACTGGCAACGGCAGGAAGCGGCGATGTGCTCACCGGCGTGATAGCCGCCTTGCTAGCCCGGGGCCTCTCTGCGACAGAAGCCGCTCGCTGTGGAGCCACCTGGCACGCGCTTGCCGGGGAGAGCTTACTGGTAGGCTCACTCGCCGGAGAGATTCGGGATGCCCTGCCCGTCGCGCGGCAACACTTGGAATCGGGGGATATTTGCGACCTATGAAGACACAACTGACGGCACTCGCTTTCTTACTCGCCATAGGTGCACGGGCACAAACACCGACGCCTGCACCCAAGCTGGAGCCTCCCAAAACGACGCTCGCCGCCACCCCAGCGCCACAGACAGCCACCCCAACGCCCGATCCCAAAGCCGCTACTCCGAACCCGAAAGCCGCGACGCCCGCACCGGCTACTCCCCTGGCATCCGTGGCGACTGCTGCCCCGGTTGTGGTCGTGTTGCGTGAGAAAGAGCCAGAGCAAAACAACGGCAGTAGCTTGATCGCCGGCTGGCTCGGGCTGGCGATTCTTGTTGGTGGCGGCTTCTTTGGCTGGCGTGCACTGAAAAGCAAGGGCCTCACGGTGACAGGGGCGTTCAAGCAGCTCGGGGTGGAGCTACCGCAGGAAGCATCTCCCGCCGCTGCGCCTGTTGGCAAGCCCGCTGTGGCTCCGTTGCCTCCTCTCCCCTCCCTCTCGGACTTGCCCTCGGCGGGAGCTGCAGCCCCCTCCGCCCCCATGAATGGGGGAACCAGGTCTGTCGCGCCGCCACTGCCTGCACCCACAGGGCAGCCCAAGCTCGTGGGCATCAGTGGCCCTGCTGCCGGGAAAGTGATTCCGCTTATGGATGCTCTCAGTGTGGGCCGTGAACCCGACAATGCTTTCGCACTTCCCACCGACAGCACCGTCAGCCGCAAGCACGCTCTCTTTCTGCCCACCGGCACCGGCTGGGAGCTCGCCGATAGCGGCTCCGCCAACGGCACTTTCCTCAACGGCCAGCGCCTGAGCGCCACGCAGACTCTCTCCCACGGCGATGAGATCAAGATCGGCTCGTCGCGCCTGAGGTTCGAGGCGTGAACTTCCCCTCGCGCATCTTGCTGTTTCTGCTAGCGGGAGCTGCTGCTGGGCTTCTCGTCGTCTTCCTCACCGATGTCACGGGCATTTTACGCATCACCGACCAGTGGCCCCCCACCAAGACCGACCTGAGCAACACCACGGCAGCGGCGGTGTGTTTTGGGGGCTTCCTCGGAGCCCTCTTTGGCGTCGCGAACAATCTGGCATCGGGCACTCGTGACTGGGTGCGTGCGGTGGGCTTCGGGTTGGGGATTGGAGTTGCTGCCGGGTTTGTGGGAATCACCTTTGGGATGGCAGTCTTTGCCCCACTTTATGTGGAAAAAGCCCGCAACCCGCTGGAATTTCTGGGCAATGTCATCGCTCGTGGCCTAGGCTGGTGCTTTATTGGAGCACTGGCCGGAACGGCGGAGGGCTGGCGTAAACAGAGCGTACGCGTCGGGCGTAACGGGCTGATCGGCGGCGCGATCGGCGGCTTGCTGGGCGGTGCCGTCTTTGAGATCGCACCGTATCTGATGCCCGGCGTCCGAGCGGGAGCCGTCTCTCGCACGTTGGGCTTTGTGATCACCGGAGCCATGATCGGGCTATTTATCGCGCTGGTTCAAGAGTGGCTCAAAGAGGCCTGGGTAAAAATCCAAGTGGGCCGCAATGAGTTCAGCAAAGAGATTCTCCTCGAAAAAGCGGAGAGCAAGATCGGCAGAAGCGAGCTGTGCGACATCCCGCTCTTTGGCAATGCGCAGATCGGACGCAGCCACGCGCTGCTCGTGGCTCAGCCCAGCGGCGGCTATGTGGTGCGGGATACCGGCGAGTCCCCGGTTGGTGTCTTGGTCAACGGGGCAAAAGTGACCGGCGAGCAGAAACTGCGCTCGGGTGACCAAATTCAGATCGTGGATCGGGTGCTGATGTTCTTTGAAAAACAAGTCCGTCAGCGCACGGTGCTTGAAAATCGCGATCTGAAACAAGCGCCTGCCATTCCCGTGGCACAGCCGGGCGTGTCGCCGTACGCGCTGAACCCCTCCTCAAACCCATCCTCAAACCCATCCTCGAACCCATCCTCGAACCCATCCCCCGGCCCCTTCCCTACGGCAGGGAAAGGGAGTAGATTAGTTGTTGTGTCGGGGCCGCACTCGGGGCAGAGCTTCGTCTTGCAAGCGGGGCTGGTCTTTGGGCGCGATCCGGGCAATAGCGCCGCGCTTCCCGCCGACACCAAAACGTCGCGGCGGCACGCTCAGCTTGTAACTGATGGTGGCGGCGTGGCACTGGAAGACTTGGGAAGCACCAATGGGACATTCGTCAACGGCCAGCGCATCACTAAAGTCGCGCTTGCCCCGGGCGATCAGATCGTGATTGGCACCAGTACACTGAGAGTAGAGTGATTTTCATGCAAGTTTTATTAGAGCCAACAACACAAGGCGTGCGCGCTACTCTTTTGGGCCGCGATACGATTTTTGCTGAGGGGCGTGATGATAAAGAAGCACTGGGACGTCTTCAAGAAGTCTTCACTGCGCAACTCCCTGCGGGGGCACGTGTGATTGATTGGCAAGGAACTCCACAATCGCACCCGTTAGCACGATTTGCCGGGATGTTTCGTGATAACCCTGCCTTTGATGACTGGCAAGAGGCAATCGCTCAGCGCCGTCAGGAGCTTGAAGAAAGTAATTGAGTCTCTATGTTCTTGACACAGACACCCTCTCACTTTTTTCCAGAAGTGAAGTACTCGTCACACAACGGATTTTATCCACCGCGCCTCTTAACCTCGCTATCAGTATTATCACCGTGGAGGAGCAGATCTCGGGTTGGTACGATGTTTTGCGTAAGGCAACCACCGATGAGCGACTCGCTCTCGGTTATGCAAGTCTGGGACAGAGCATTGAGCTTCTGCAAAATTTCCGTATCTTGCCTTTTACTCGTGATGCTATCCAGCGCTACCGAGAGCTGCTGGAACTAAAGACAAATGTTCGAAAGATGGACTTGCGCATTGCCGCAATCGCGCTAGAGTTTGAGGCGACATTGGTGACTCGTAATGTGCGTGACTTTAGCCGAGTTCCCGGTTTGCAAATAGAAGATTGGAGCCAATAGATGGATCAGACAATTCGCGTGAATCCGACAGTGATGGGGGGCGATCCGAATCGCACCCAGATGGCGCAG
>NZ_JAYUPA010001046.1:0-2575 GCF_043760365.1 Armatimonas sp. | reverse complement strand
CGGTAGGTGACGGTATCCAGAAGCACGGGCCCTTCGCCCGCTTCGATCAGCGCTTTTTTGCGCGCAATGGCATCAATCACCGCAAGGGGGTTGTAGCCGTCCACGCGCTCCGCGTTCATCTGATCCGCATTCAACCCGGCTCCCAGGCGCGCCAGTACGCCAAAGCCGCCGGTCTCGCCCACGGGCTGGCCGCCCATGCCGTAGAAGTTATTGACAAAATTAAAGATAATCGGCAGGCCACCGCGCACGTGTTCGGGCCAGAGGGTCTTGAACTGGTCCATCGTCGCAAAACACAGTGCCTCCCAGACGGGCCCGCAGTTGGCGCTCGCATCGCCGATATTGGCAATCACGATGCCTTTTTTCTGGTTTACTCGTTTGTAGAGCGCCGCGCCCGTGGCGATATCTGCGGAGCCACCGACAATGGCGTTGTTGGGAAAGACACCAAAGGGGGTAAAGAAGGCGTGCATCGAGCCGCCCATGCCTTTGTTAAAGCCTGTCTCACGCCCGAAGATCTCCGCGAGGGTGCCGTAGAGCAAGAAGTCAATCGCGAGGCCCTGAACCGTGTCCGCTGCCGCGTCTTTTTCGACAACACGCAGTACGGAGCCATGGTCGTAGCTGCGCATGATCTCCAGAAGTGTCTCGTCGTCAAGCTTATCAATGGCGGAGAGGCTCTTTGCGAGAATCTCCCCATGACTTCTATGGGAACCGTAAAGATGGTCGTTGGTGTCGAGAAGATAGGCCTGTCCTACTGCGGTCGCTTCCTGACCAATCGAGAGGTGCGCGGGGCCACGGTGGTCGTAGACGAGGCCCCCGAACTGACGCTGGGTCTTGACTTCTTGCAGCAGGCTCTCAAAGACTCGGATAACGGCCATATCCCGGTGGATACGGCGCAGATCGGAGTCGGAGTAGCGGCCTCGCTCTTCGGCGAGGGACTTCTGATACTGATTGACGGGAATAGGATCGAAGGTGACTTGCCCCGGTTTTCGAACATCTTCCGGGACAATGGAGATAGACTTTGGCATAGCGCCCCTATTGTATCCCAAACCGACTCCGAACCCACCCGGCCACTCGCGAACCCACCCGGCCACTCGCACGGCTCGCGTCCACCCTCCCTCAGGGCAGGGAGGGTTGGTAGCAAAGAAAAATCGCCCGGGTCAGTTGCAACTCTAGGAGGACTCCCCATCTAGAAACTGGCATTTCTAGGTGGAGAAGAAGCGGGTGTGGAGAATCGAACTCCCGTTACCTGCTTGGACTCGCCCCACTTGTGCCATCTACTAGGCCCCGACACCGACTTGGTACACGAACTACCCCCCTCCCAACCCTCCTTCGTAGAGGGAGGGTGGATGCGAGTGGTGCGAGTAGCCGGGTGGGTTCAGGGCTTACACCGACAGGATGGTTCGCGAGGTGCTTGGCCTTGGGGCGGGAATGGTGGGGAGCGAGATCAGCCGGGGATAGAGCGCTTGCTGCGCTTTCTCCTCTTTCGTCTCGATCCGATCCGCGATCTCATCGGCCTCGCGTGACGGCAGACCGGCGCTCTTGAGCTGTGTGCGGCTAATTTGTAGGTCTTCGAGGATCGGCTTGCGGATCTTGGACAGATACATCTTGGGGCCGTAGATCCCCGATGCCTCTATCTCCGCACCGCGTTTTTCCCACTCGGGGATCAGGGCGTGCGCGGGCATGGCAAAGTTATCAAAGACATACTTCAGGTCCACAATCGTGCCCTCGGGATCGAGGGCGAGGTAGGTCTTGACACCTTTGCGGAAGAAGTTATAGTGCGCGCTCTCGTCGGCGGAGACCCAGCGCAGGGTTTTATCGAGGCACGGATCACCCTCACCGGTCTGGTGGACGAGGCGGCGCAGGTTGATGTAGTTCAGACCCGTGGCGAGCTCCTGGATCATGGTGTAGCAGATCATCTGGCGTGGTGTCTCAAACGGCAGACTCCACTCGGCCCCCAGCAGCGAGCGCTCGAAGTCCTTCATCTCATCTTCAGTGCGCTTGCCCGAGGCGATCAGCCAGCGCTCCAGTGCCATCGAGTGCTTGCTCTCCTCGTAGCCCCAGTTGGCCTGGAAGAGCGCCCTGCCCCGCGAGCGGCGAATCAGTGCCATGATCTTGCTGGTGTAGTCCGGTAAGAACGACTCCACGGCGCAGAACGACTCCAGAATCGAGACCACGAGCTCTGAGGCGTTGCCTTGCGCCTCCGCCCAGGGAATGTCGTCCACCACACTCCAGCGGCGTTTTTCCTCGGCATTCTGGAAGTAGCGCAGGTACTGCTCGTAGAAAGCCTCCTCAATCTGGCACTGGATACTGGTGCTCTTCTGAGGCGTGAGAGGCTCGTCGGGCCAGTGAGTACGTCCGTTGGTACAGAGATTCGCTATTGTCTCATCGTCATTCTGGTCATTTTTCATGGTATTTACAGAATATCGTATCCCTGGCAGAGGGCAAGAGCATGGGACAAAAGTCCCTATTTGGGGTCTGCGGTACAATATACCTCTTGCAAAAGTCATGGCGGCGGCGGATCTTTCTCAATTTTATGAGTCACGTACTCATAGTTGTAGATGGCACAGATCAGATTGAA
>NZ_JAYUPA010001045.1:0-2575 GCF_043760365.1 Armatimonas sp. | reverse complement strand
AGGTCTTTCTCGATCCCGAAGAGGACCACTATCGAACGCGCCTCACGCACACGCTCGAAGTGGCGCAGATCAGCCGGACCGTGGCGCGGGCGCTGCGGCTCAACGAAGATTTAGCGGAGGCAATTGCACTCGCCCATGATCTGGGGCATCCGCCGTTTGGACACGAGGGCGAGCAGGCGCTCGATGAAGTTGTCCGTGAGTACGCGCCGGGGATGCACTTTCGGCACTTTGAGCAGAGCCTGCGGGTCGTGGATGTTTTAGAGAAAAACGGCCAGGGGCTGAATCTGACACACGAGGTGCGGATGGGGATTGTGAAGCACTCCAAGGGCCGCGCCGATCTCTTTGACAACACTGCGCCGGAGCCGCCGGGCGAGGACGACCCGCCGCTGGAGGCGATGTGTGTGCGTATCTGCGATAGAGTGGCCTACATCAACGCCGACATTGACGACGCGTTTCGGGCGGGCGTGCTCCGTCCACAGGACATCCCGAGCGAGGTCTACGAAGTGCTGGGGCGCACGCATGGCGAGCGCATCTCAACCATGGTGCAAAACGTGGTGGAGTGCTCGATTGACAAGCCCTATGTCACGATGGGCGAGCCGTTTCTCTCCGTCACCAACCGCCTGAAAGACTTCATGTTCGCCAATGTCTATGTCCACAAGAGTGCCGCCAAAGCGGAGCTTTCCAAGGGCACCGCGCTTCTCAAGCAGCTTTTTCGCCTCTACATGGAGTTCCCCGAGCAGATCCCCGATGGCCGCGCCGACAGCTCGATGGAGACGTCTACCCGCGCTTTAATTGTCATGGACTATATCGCCGGAATGACGGATCGCTACGCCGGAGAGCAGTTCATCAAGCACTTTTTCCCCCGCGACTGGCGGCGTGAGTAAAAAGCAAAGATTTGTCGAAGCGTCTCTGCGCTTGCTCCTGAGCGGGCTGTGCGTAGCGACGCTTTTTGGCTTTTGTGGCCGCTGGAGCTGGGGGCTTGATCTGTTCTCTCACTTCCGCGTGGTCTATACTTGGCTGTTCGCCCTACTCGCTGGCTGGTTTCTCTGGCGCAAGCAACGTCGCTGGGCGGGAGTGGCGCTGTTTTTCTTTCTGGCGAACCTGGCGACTCTCTGGCCGTATTTGATCCGCCCGGTGCCTGCGCCGATTCCTGCAAGCGCCACGCGGTTGAAAGTTTTCCATGCCAACTTGCTGGTGACCAATACACAATACGAGCGGGCTTTGAAGCAAATCGCCGACGAGAACCCGGATATTGTGGCGCTGGCGGAGCTGACGCCGGTCTGGTTTAAGGCACTGGAGCCTCTGAAGAAGACCTATCCGTATTTTGTACGCAATCATTTCGGGGATCGGTTCGGGCTGGGCATCTGGAGCAAGTTGCCAATGACAGGCGAGGCGCTCTATCTTGGGGCCGGGGCGCGCTGCTCCGTGCTGGCGCGTGTGAGCTTGCCGGGTCACCAAACCCTGACGCTGCTCTACACGCATCCTTGGCCACCTGCGAGGTCGAAGTGGGTGACGGAGCAAAAACGCCAGCTTGCCGCCGTTGCGGAGCAGATAGCCGCCGAACCGGGGCCGAAGCTATTGTTGGGCGATCTCAATGCAACGCCGTGGAGCAATCTGTTCCGAAAACTAGAGCACGACTCGGGCTTGCGAGACACGGAGCGCGACGGTGGCATCGCCTTCACTTGGCCGGAACAGCTCCCGATCCGTATTCCGATTGACCACTGCCTGGTTTCGAAGGAAATTATGGTTCTGAGCCGCCATGCAGGCAGCGCGACGGGCTCGGATCACCTGCCACTGATTCTGGAGCTGGCGCTCCCTTCGCCCCTCGTATCGCCCCGATGAACCGGGGCGTCTTTTTGACGTCGCAAGCTCCGACACGAAGGCCACTTCGGGCCATACCGATAAACTCGTTACTCGGCATGGGCGGCACGCCCTTTGTGTCCGAGGAACGAGGACAATAAGACGCTCCCGTTTATGGGAGCGAGTTCATCGGGGCGGAACTATCGCTTCCCAGCGCGGTGTGTGTGTGTCGTCGTAGTGCTCCGGTTCAAAGCCCAGCCTAAGATAGGTATGAAGGGCAGGAACCCGAAAGTCCTGCGTCTCTAAAACCGCGCTGGTGCAGCCCATCTCGCGGAATTTATGGAGAGCCGCCAGGGTGATAAGCCGCCCAAGACCCTTGCCGCGAAAGCTCTGGTGCGCCCCGACCCAGTGCAGGTAGCCCGCGCCAGGAAAACGCTCGGACTGGAGCCGCGCCGATGCCGTGGCGGCAAAAACGCCCGTGGCTTCCTCGATCAGCACCAGAGTTTCTTTCACCGTCAGATCGGCAAAAAGCGCATCGTGGGTTTTCTTTGGTGTCCAGATCAGCTCCGGGAACGCCGCAGAGAGCAGACAGGCAAGCTCGGTCAGCTCGGCGGCGGTGATGGAGCGCAGAACAAAACCCTCGGGCAAGTTGAGTGAGGGGAGGTCGGTTAGTTGCGCACGGCGCATGCGCAGGTGGGAAAGTTCAGGCATAGCTCAGGGGTTTCTCGGTAGGATTTCGAAAATCGGGGACGTGTAGCGGGGTGCCGCCGTGGGT
>NZ_JAYUPA010001044.1:0-7263 GCF_043760365.1 Armatimonas sp. | reverse complement strand
GAACATCACTCTTGAGAATCTCGGATTGTTTTCGCTGATACTTACGCCGCCCTTCACGAGATTTATTGACCGGACTGAGAAGTTCAATGGTGGTGATGAGCTCTCGGTCCCGAACGGAGATAACATTGATAAAGCGTTGTTTAATTTCAACAGGCTCTAACTGCATGACTTCGGCAGGGGTAACCAGAGGGCGTTCTAAAAGAGCTGTACTGGCACTCGTGATTTTTGTGGGAGTATCGAACGGGCGAACGACTCCCAGATCAGGAATAATCTCGCGCTCTTCTTGAAAGACATAGCAGCGCTCTTCCGCAACGGCTGCGAAAGGAAGAGGGAGGTGCTCGTTGAGTTGCTCCACTAAAATACCGATGAGCAGGCTATGAACACCGCGCCAGTTTTCGGGCAGCTCAAGATAGGGATCCATTCCAGGAAACGGGCCAGGCATGTCGTTATTTTACCGTGCCTATTCCTCTAAAATCATGTTCTCTGACTTGAGCTTGTTGACTTCGAGCTGCATCTCGACGAGCTTGCGGAAGATGCCGTTGTCTTTCTCCATCAGCTCGGCGTGTGTGCCCATCTCAGCGACGCGGCCTTTCTCAATTACCACTAATCTATCGGCGTTGCGGAGCGTAGAGAGGCGGTGGGCGATAGCGAACGTCGTGCGGCCCGCGATGAGTCGCTGGATGGCTTCCTGAATCTGCTTCTCGGTCTCGGTGTCCACGGACGCCGTGGCTTCGTCGAGGATCAGCACTTTCGGGTCGTGCAGAATGGCGCGTGCGATAGAAATTCGCTGGCGCTCGCCGCCGGAGAGCCGTGCACCGCGCTCGCCCACGAGGGAGTCGTAGCCGTCGGGGAAGCGCAGGATGAAGTCGTGGGCGTTGGCGGCTTTTGCGGCGCGCATGATCTGCTCTCGCGTGGCATCCGCCTTGCCATAGGCGATGTTCTCCGCGATGGTGCCGGGAAAGAGAAACGGCTCCTGGAGCACGATTCCCATCTGGCTTCTGAGATCTTGGAGCTTGACTTTCTTCATCTCGACGCCATCAATTAAGATGCGGCCCTCGCTGGGGTCGTAGAAGCGTGAGATGAGGTTGATGATGGTGGACTTGCCCGCGCCCGAGTGCCCCACGAGGCCGATCATCTCGCCGGGCATGACATGCAGGTCCACGTTCTCTAAGACCCGCCGCGCTTTATCGTAGCCGAAGCTGACATTCTCGAAGAGCAGCTCGCCCTTCATGTTGGGCAGCGCTACCGAGTCGGCGCTGTCGGCGACATCGGCCTGGGTGTCCATTACCTCGAAGACACGCTCGGCGCTGGTGAGCACGCGGCCCAGCCAGTCCGCTATGCGCGTCATGCCCTGAAGCGGGCCGTAGAGCTGCCCGAGGTAGTAGAAGAACATGTTCAGCGTGCCGAACGTGATCTCTTCCGCGATCACTTGCTGCCCGCCGACATACCAGACAATAAACCCGCCGCTGGTCATGAGGAAACCCAGAATGGGCAGCAGGGTGGCCCACCAGTTCTCTAGGTCCAGGTTCGCGTGGTAGAGCGCGCCCACTTTCTGGTTGAAGCGCGCCATCTCCCGGTCCTCTTGCGCAAAAGCCTTCACGACGCGCGTGCCGTTGAGCGCGACCGCGATACTGGCCGTCATGGACGAGCGCAGGTTCCAGAGCTTCTCTAGTCGTCCCCACAGAAACTTCCAGATACGGGTCGTGCCGAGCACCACCAGCGGGATCGGGATCATCACCAGAAGCGCGAGCCGCCAGTTCTGGGTGAAGACAATCACGAGGGTGCCGACCAGCATCAGCCCATTGACCACGAGCATCTGGAGGCCGTCTACGAGGAAGTTGTTGAGTTCGTTGACATCGGAGGTGACGCGGTTGAGGAGCGCTCCCGACTGCCGCTTGTCGTAGTACGAGAGCCCGAGCTTCTGGAGTGTCGCGTAGGTCTCGGTGCGGATCTGCCGGGTCATGGTCAGCGAGAGATAGGCGGTGAGGCGCGAGCGGAAGATGCCCATCACAAGCCCGAGTACGGTTGCGCCGATCATCACGAGCACCCAGTAGATCAGCCCGTGCAGCCGGTCCGCGGCGGCGACGGCCGCTTTAGGCACCAACACATCGTCGGTGAGGCGCTTGACAATCCAGCCGGGCAGCAGCTGGAGCGCCGTGCCCGCGATCATCAGAGTGGTGACCACAGCAGCTTGGAGCTTGTAGCCCTTGGCGTAGCTGAGCAGGCGCGTGAACGTCGCACGCTTGTCAAAACAGTGGCGGCAGACATCGCTATCTTTGGGCAGGGCGCGGCTACACTTGGGGCAGAGTTTTTCTACCTCCTCAAGGTCGGCATCGGGCAAATCGCGGCCCTTGGCGATGGCTTCCATCACACGCGCCACGCCCGCCATGCGCCCGCCCAGTGGGGTGGTGTAGCGTGCCAGCTCGATGACATCGGAGCCACGCGAGACCGTCAGCGCCCCGCCGCCGACAAGAGACTCGGTCTTTGCGCCGGTGATCTCGCTGACGAGAACGGAGAGGTCGAGGTGCGCCGCTGAGCCACTTGCGCCGTTGGGAGAGTAGACTCGGATCAGCTCCGCGTCCATGGTCACCCACCGCTCGCCAATCACGCCGTCTGTGTTGATGTCCGCCTTGACCGCGAGGGTGAGGGGATCTGAACCGTGGCCGTTCCGCTGGGCCTTGAGCGCCGCCTCAACCGAGGCGGGCAGCTCTTCGAGCATTGCCATAGGCAATAGTTTACCGCAGCAAACGGTTTTTTGATAGGCTTTTATCGTGAATTTGGTTAATTTGTGAGATTTAAGTTTGCAAAACAGCAGGCTCGTCTCTTTAGCAGGTCTTATGTGTATAATGCCAGGCAATCCCAGCGAGCACGGGTTTGTGGGCATCGGTCTCGTCTCTGGGAACCCACGCGTTCCCCTCGATCTATGAAAGGTACAGACTCATGGTTTTACACCGTTCTCGTTTCTCGCTGACACGCGGCACCCTCGCCGCACTCACGCTTCTCGGCCTCGCCGGACTTCCACACACCGCGCAGGCACAGTCGCTGACAACGTTCTTTACGTCAGATAATTTCAACATTGTTGGCGGAGGGGTGTTCTTTGATCTGAATGTGACGGCTGCTGGTGGCATCACGGTGACGAGCTTGGACACGAATGTTAACACCTTTGAAGCTCCTGTAACGAGTAATTTGGAGGTCTGGACGCGCTCCGGAACCGCAACGGGTTTCCAAACAGCGGCGGCGGGCTGGACGTTAGTCTCCAGCGGTTCCGGGACAACCGCCGCGCAAGGTAGCCCAACCTCCGTGAATGTGAGCGATTTTTTCCTGGCCAGTGGTGTGACAGGGGTTGCGATTCGTAATGTAAACTATCGGGCTCGTTATACCAATGGTGCCAACGTCTTCTCCAACGCTGATCTCTCCCTCACAGCGGGTTCCGCATCAAATACCTTCTTAGTGGCGGGAACCGTGTTCTCCCCTCGAACCTGGAACGGGACGATTTTCTACACGGGTGGTGCCGCCGCCGCTCCCGAGCCTGGTACGCTGGCTTTGCTTGCGCTGGGCATCGTCGGTGGGGTTGTGGTTCGTCGCCGCAAGTAATCGCCCTCTTTGGTTCGCCCAATGGAATTGGGCGTCATCAATGGCCTGCGGCCACGAAGCCCGTGCCGGGCTACAAATTTCCCCAGCCCGGCACGGGCTTTGCGGCGGAACGCCACTGCAGACGCCGGTTTCCAACCGGCGGCACCCGATGTTTCTCGAATGCTTGCCAGTGTTGGTGTTGCGTTTGGCAAAGACAGCAGCCAGTACGAGATGGCGGGTGGAACCCGAGAGGGCGACGGGTAACTCTGAGCGGTATACTGATGCGCAATGTTGCCCTTTGAGTTTGTGGTGGTCGGGAAGCCCGTCTCCCACCAATCAAACAACAAGGTGCTTCTACGGCAGTGGCAGGAAACGGTGCGCACGGCGGCAGTGGCTGCATGGCCCCAGGAGCAAGCGCCCTCCACCGAACCCTGCTTGCTGGTCGTTGTCTACTTTTTTGGGCGGCTCCCCGCCTATCTCGATAATGATAATCTTCTTAAACCCATCCAAGACGCGCTCAATGGATTGGTGTACGAAGATGACCGTCAGGTGACAGATACCGCGATTCGGCGCACGAGCATCGAGGTGCAGTTTCGTTTTCGCTCCGGCAGATACTCCGCTTTGCTGATGCAGACGATCCGAAGCGAGACCGAATTTGTCTATGTCCGTGTGGAGGATGCACCAAGCCATGAGGAACTACTATGATTGAAGGATTGCCTGAAGAGCTTCCCAGCCATGTTCGGACGGTCTGGGCGGCGCGGGACTGGCTCCGCGACCAGTACCGCCAGCAAGGTTTCACCGTGCTTCCAGAACCCGCCCCTGAGGATGTGCCCGCAGATCTCGCCGAGTTTCATATGGACATGCTTGCCCGACGTGGGGAAGAGTACGTTGCGATTCTGATCCGCCGCCGCACCGACATATCAGACAACAATATCGCGCTCGCCCATGCTCTGGAAAATCGCCCCGGTTGGCTGCTGGACCTCGTTGTTCTCCCTGTCTCCGTTTTTGCCAGCGCTCCAAATCCCGAACGTGAGCCCGCCACACTTGCTCGCTAAGCCCGTACGCGAGGGCGATGGATTAGGTTTAAAAAAGGCGAACCTGGTATATAATAGGGAGTGTACTGTCTGCGGTGGGCGTTTCAAGGAAGATCACCTGAAGGCGTCAAAGCCCATCCTGAATAGATGGATAGATAAGGTGGAGGAAATTAGATGGCTCGTACTTGTTTCTCGCGTCGCGGCTTTAGTCTTTCGATTCTGTCCCTTCTGGTCGGGATCGCGCTCTCCCCCAGGGCGCGGGCACAATCTCTGACGACATTGTTTGCTGGCAATAATGGTGCTACTTCGGGTGGGTTGGTCTTCTTTGATCTGAATGTGTTTCCCATTCTGGGCCTCACGGTCACCGATATTGCCATTAATACGATTACAACGGTGGGGACACCGATCAACGTAGAAATCTACACGCGCTCTGGAACTTCTGTAGGGTTTGAGGGAAATGCGAGTGGCTGGACGTTGGTATCTTCTGGATCAGGAACGGCTGCGGCTGTCAACACGCCGAGCTTAATGAATGTGACGGACTTTGCCCTCGGATCTGGTGTCACAGGGATGGCGGTTCGTAATATTGGCTACACGTCCCAGTACACCAATGGCACGGGATCGAATGAGTTTTATTCCAATGTGGATCTCTCGCTGAGCGCAGGCTCCGCAACAAACGGAACCTTTGTAGGGGGGGGGGTCTTCACACCGCGTGTCTGGAACGGGACGCTTTTTTATACGGGGGGATTTGTTGGCCCGGAGCCGGGCACGCTTGCCTTGCTTGCGCTGGGCATCGTCGGTGGGATTGTGGCACGGCGGCGCAAGTAGGCGCTTGCTCTCTTTTGTGAGGTCTGTCGGGTTTAGGGGGCCTGTCGGGTACAATGGCGCGACGTGATTCGTAAACGTGCTGCTACCATTGTCTCCGTGCAGGCCCTTGCCGCTCCGGGACACTTTGTTTTAACCTTCGACGACCCGGAGACGGCGCGCGATGCCCGACCGGGGCACTTTATCGCGGTAGGGGCCACGACGCCTGCCAACCCCGGAAGCTCGATCCTGCGCAAGCCCTTCTCGATCTTCACGGTGGACCCCGAGGCGGGCCTGTGCACCATCTTGTTCTCGGTCTACGGCCCCACCACCCGCACCATGGCCCACTACGAGCCCGGTGACACGCTGGACTTTCTCGGCCCCCTCGGAGGCCGCGTCTTCGATGCCGACCCGCACGCCCCCAGTGTCCATCACGTGATGGTGGGCGGCGGCTACGGGGTTCCACCCCTGAACTTTCTCGCCAAGACCCTCAAGGCCGCCAATCCGAGCGCAAGAGTTACCCTGATCTACGGTGCACGTAGTGCGAATCTGCTCGTCGGCGAGGAGGGGCTACGGGAAGCAGGGGTAGAGATTATCGCCTGCACCGATGACGGCAGCCTGGGCGTGAAGGGCCGTGTGACGGACGGCTTGCTGTCACTGGTGGGGGGCAACATCGCCGTTTATACCTGTGGCTCGACCCCGATGATGCGTGCCGTCGCCGAGCTGTGTATCGCCCATTGCAAACCCTGCCAGGTCTCGATGGAGACGCCGATGCCCTGTGGAATCGGAATCTGCGTGGGCTGCGTCCTTCAGAAAGCCGATGGCAGCTTCTCGCGCACCTGCACCGATGGTCCGGTCTACCCCGCAGCGGAGGTCACATGGCAGTGAATCTTGAGGTGAAAATCGGCTCAATGACGATGCGCACGCCGGTGACCACAGGCTCCGGCACCTTTGGCTTCGGCTCCGAGACCAAAGACTTAGTGGATCTGAGCCTGCTGGGGGCGGTCTGTGTCAAAGCCACGACCCGGGAGCCGCGCCGTGGCAACCCACCTGCGCGTATGTGCGAGACGGCATCGGGCGTGCTCAATGCGATTGGCCTGCAAAACGGCGGCATTGAGAACTACCTACGGGAGAAGCTCCCGTTTCTGAGGCAGTTCGATGTCCCGATCATTGTCAACGTGCCCGGCGAGAACCCCGAGGACTTTGCCTATGTTGCGCGGCGCTTGACGGAGGGGGGAGGAGCGGACGCCATTGAGCTGAATATCTCATGTCCCAATGTCTCACACGGCCTGGACTACGCGACCCAGCCGCACCTCACGGCGGAAGTTATCGCCGCCGTACGCGCCGTCACTGATCTGCCGATCATTGCCAAGCTCTCGCCCAATGTCACCGATATTCGACCTATCGCCAAGGCCGCCGAGGATGCGGGGGCCGATGCGATCTCGCTGATTAATACCGTGATCGGAACTGCGATAGATGCCCGCAAGCGCACGTTTAAGCTCGCGAATAAAACGGGCGGCCTCTCGGGGCCTGCGATCAAACCCATTGCCTTGCTTGCCGTTTACAGGGTTGCTCAGACCGTAGAAATTCCGATTATCGGAATGGGCGGCATCATGAATGCAACGGATGCCGTCGAGTTTCTGCTAGCGGGCGCAACCGCCGTGGCCGCCGGAACCGTGAACTTTGTCAACCCACTCGCCGCTATCGAGATCGCAGGCGGGATCGCCGATTATTTAGAGAAGAACGGCTTCGATGATGTCCATCAGATCATCGGGGCTGTACAATAAGCTAAATCTATGCCTTACCGAACTTTACCCATTGGCGACAATGCGCCCGACGAAGTGCACGCCGTCAT
>NZ_JAYUPA010001043.1:0-2585 GCF_043760365.1 Armatimonas sp. | reverse complement strand
TAGTTGACGAGCGTCGCGATTGTCTTGCCCTCGGGAGTGAGCGCTTGAATCACGGACATGCGGCGGTCGTAGAGATCAGGCGCGTAGTAATTATAGGCAATTTTCCCCTGCGCCTCGCCCGTGGCGATACGGAGCCGCGCGGGCTGCGCGGCGTCTATCGCCTCGTTAATTGCCTCCGCCGTGCGCACACAGACCCGCTCCATAAAGGCAAGATCACCCGTGTGCCCCCCCTTGCCATCGGGAAACGCATAGCAATCGGGTGCGCTGTGGGTGTGGGTTGAGCCGATGAGAATGTTATCGGCGGCGACACGCGGGACGCGGGCACGCACTCTGTCGGCCAGCACCCCAGGAAATCCAAGCAGATCGAGCCCGACAATAACAAGCTTGGTGCTGCCTCGCTGCACATAGAGCGCCCGTGCCATGAGCTCGCCGCGCTTCTCCCGCGTCGGACGCGTTGGCCCCATCCCACCCGAGACCGGCAGGAGCGGACTGGGCGTGATAATGCGCTTCCCCGCACCTGCAAACAAACTATCGTTGTTATTTTGCATCATTTATTTCTCTATTTTCTCTCTACCAGGGCAAAAATACGATGCCCGTGGCAGTCAACTGAAAACGTTTCGCACGCACATGGCTCTCCGCACCTTCGGTGTAGTAAACCACCAGAACCGTGCCGTCTTTTAGTTCCAGTGTTGAGGGATAGGCCCCGATCACGCTATCTATCTCAGACGGCCCTTCCCAAGTTCTTGCATCGTCGCGGCTGACGTGCAGCGCGGTCTGAGGAAGCCGGTGCGTCAGCAAAATCTCGCCCGTTTTGAGGCGCGTGAAGTGCGGTGCGTGGCCCTTGAACCCGCTATCGCACGCCGGTCCCCAGGTCTTACCGCTATCGTGGCTCGTGGCAAAGTGCAGGTTGACTTTGCTGGAGCGTAGCGCCGCGAGCAGCATGCCGTCTTTAAGGCGAATCACATCGGTCTCAGCATCGAGTGGGATTCCCTGTCCCTCACCAATAGAGATGGGAGCGCTCCAGGTGTGCCCTGAGTCCGTCGAGCGGATCACGCCCCCGAACTCCTTGCCCGCGCCACCGAAGTAGTAGAGCCCCAGTACGCAAGTATTGTCCGGTAACTGACGCACTGGGGCGGAGCAGTACCAGCCCACGGGTGCGATAATCTGAGCGGTTTTGTCCCAGGTCTTCCCCCCATCCACGGAACGAATAAGCTGAGTCCCGATGCCATCGTAGGGTCTGCCCCCCGTGCCCGGCTTGAGCGAGAAAAATGAGCAGAGCAGCGAGCCGTCCTTGAGCTGCGCCACGTGCGGATCGCGGTTGTCCAGAGCATCGTCGAAGATCGTGACCGGCGCACTCCACGTCTTTCCGTCGTCCCGGCTCCGAATGGCGCAGATGCGCCCGCCCTGCGCCCAGCCCCTACTCCTATCGGGCAATGAGACATGGCCGTAGCCTGTGTAGAACACACAGTATAAATCGCCGTTCTTCAGCCGACAGACATCCGGAAATGCCTGGTAAGGCCCGGCCTCCCCGCCGCGAGAAATTATTTGAAAATCCATCATTGTTTTCCCCGTGTCCCTGCCGCCGGTTGAAACCGGCGTCTGCAATGGCGTCGTGCCTCCGCCGCAAAGCCCGTGCCGGGCTACGAGCCTATTTCTCCAGCCCGGCACGGGCTTTGCGGCACGTAGTGCCATTGCAGACGCCCCATTCCATGGGACGGTCAAAAATTGATGATGTTGGGTTTCCAGTCGAGCTTATTGAGCATTGCCAAATACTCCTCGGGCTGCATCTCTTTGCCACCATTGATGGCCACCAGCATCGCCTCCATCACATTGGTGCCAAACGAGCGCCCGTCAAAGATCGGGGTGGTGGTAATAAGCTGCACCACACCGCGCTCTTTGAGTTCCTTCTGGTTCTCCTCTGTGGTGGTGTTGGTGAGAACAATCTTGCCTTTCAAGTCCTGCGGCATGTGGCGGCGGATGTAGAGAAAATCACCCGCGAGCACATCAGCCCAGGCGTACCACTTGCCCCACTTAGGAATAATATGGTTTTGCTTTTCCCCCGTGGGGTAGAGCACAGAGAGCGGCAGGTGCACCACGATTGGTAAGAGTGTGCGTGCGACGATCTTAAACAGCTTCGGGTTAGTAATGCCGATGGGCAGATCAAGGCCGAACATCAGGTCCCCGAAACACATCTGCCCACCGCAGGCAATCAGCGCCTCGCTCATCCCGAAGCGATCCACGGCGGAGACAATCAGGGTCTTCTTATTTTTGAAATCCACGACATCATGGCTCTGGAGCCACTGCACAGCGGCGCGCTCCAGTGTATTTTTCAGGCCCGAGCCATCGAGAACCGGAGTCTTCTTCGCCCCGGCTAATAACTTCTTAGAGACCGCAAACTCATAGCGCTTGCCCTCGCTCCACAGATAGCGATCCATCCCCCCAAAGCCTATTGCGTCCACGGTGCCATCTAGCTCGGCCAAGCGCTCTACGAATTTTTTCTCGTCGCCGTCCACACCCTGACGGCTAATTTCAAAGGTCTCGCCGAAAAACTCCGCTGTCACGGTCTTATCGCGCTTTGACGAACC
>NZ_JAYUPA010001042.1:0-2596 GCF_043760365.1 Armatimonas sp. | reverse complement strand
CTCGACCCGGCTCGCTCGCAGCTTATCGCGGGTTTTGTGCGAACGTACTTGCAGATGACACGTCTTGAGCTGGTGGAACTCCAGCGCGAAGTGGGGCTCTTGCCCCGAGAGGAGCTAAATACAATGATGACGCTAACGAATGAATGGATAGAGCTAGGTGAAGAAAAAGGCATCGAGAAAGGTATCGAGCAGGGCATCGCCAGGGGGATTATCGAAGGCATCGAGAAGGGGCGGACAGAGGGCTTAACGGAGGGCCGTGCTGCGGAGGCACGTAGCCTGATTCTGCGTCTGGGCACCAAGCGCTTTGGTGCGGCGAGTCCTGAGTCGGAAGCAGCACTGGAGCAGGCGGATATTGTGCGTCTGGAAGCCTTTGTGGAGCGTCTGCTGGAAGTGGAGTCGTGGCAGGAGCTGCTCGCGGAGTAAGGCGTAGAGTCTGCCAGGTCGCCGCCGCTATCGCAAGATAGCTCGCCGAGCACGTAAAGTGAGTTCCCCCACTCGCAAGAAAACTCTCCGCAGATGCGATACAACTTCCCTGTGATGCGTTGAAGGTCTGCGAGAGTGCGGTGGCAGTTGTGGGAAGCGCAGGGGCACTTTCCACAAGCGCAACAGAAGCCGCCCGGCTTGCGGTGAAACTCTCCCCGTCCGCTTGGGGCGTCTGCGTGGGTGCGCCCAAGCTGTCAAGCTACCGGCTAAGCGTGAGGGCTTTCTCCTGTCCGTTTGGTGCGAGGGCGCGTTCGGTGATGGCGGCGAGCTTTCCGTCGTTGTCGTAGCGGTAGCCGTAGAGCTTCTTGGTATCGGTGAAGGTCTTGGCGCGTGGGAGTGCGTCTTTACCGGGCGTGGTGACATCGAGGCGTGCCTGGCCGTCTTTAGTAAGAGTGAGAGTTGCTTGGGCGGTGCGAAGGGCGGCTTCGAGGGCTTTCTGTCCCTGGGCACTGGTCGGGCGAGCGGAGAGATTTGCCTTCGATAAGTAACGCCAGTCCAACGTGCTTTCCAGCATCGCCACTCGCTTGTGGCTCTCAGCTCCAGAGCTAAGCAGAGCAAGAGCGGAAGAGTCCAACTTAGTGGTCGATTTAGCAGGTTCAACAGGGCATGCTATCGGAGTAACGTTCTGTGCAGGCGCGAGTTTAGTCTTGAGGGAGGTCGTGGGTTTCTGGGGAAGCGTGACCAGCGAGATGAGGGGAAGAAGTGTCAGCATCTTGGGTGCCCTGAATGTATCTGTTGATATAATTTCATTTGTTTTGTAATCCCATGTAAAAATAAATCACTCAACTAAATAGATCATTCTGACGTCTATATTCTGAAATTCAGAACTTAATTTATCAAATAAAAAATAAAAAATTTTAATACCTATTTCTAAAGAATCAATCTCTATATTGTTTTCTCTCAATAAGCTATTAAATTCAGGAAAATAGAGATATCCTCCTGAAAATTCCATTTCACTAAATCTTGGATATATATATATATTTGAATCATTAGGTAATTTTCTATTAATCTTTTTTAGGGCATTTCCTATCCCAGAATTCACATCAGAATATATCGACACTATTTTTGAAAAATCAATCTCTTCATATATTCCATCTCTATAATATTCTAAATAAAAGAACATCATCGCAATGGCCCTCTGACCCAACCTCGTATAGGAGTAATCCGAATATTGACTTTATATTGCCTCTGTAAATCCATAAGTTTCCATATGAAAGTACGACTCTTAAGAATTCCGATACCATCCTCAGGAATTCCATGTATATGAGCTTTAACATCTCCAGATTGTGGTTTTTGAAACTCAGGAAGGTCATCAGATATTAAGTGTTTTGAATCTTTTTTAATTTTATATTGCGGCTCCGACATCGCCCTGACTTTAGCTTCGATTTTCGATAACAAATTTGCTTCACTATAATCCCATGAAGTACCAAGTGAAGCAAAAAGCTTATTTTTCGGCCCGATAGAAACAATTCGATCAACTTTATCATAATGCTTAGCAATATTTTTAAAATCGTCAGGACCTTCGTCAAAATTGTCCTCATGTAGTGCTCCTTGGTCTTTCCATCCACCCCCGACATGCTCTTTTTCACTATCTTCATTAAAGAATAAGTTGTCAGGGTTGCCATCATTCAACATACTATTTGCCATTCTATCTAACATCCAATTGATGGCATTTGCCGTTGCTGTTGCGCCTATAGCAACACTTCCCTCGACAATTAATGGAGCTATCGCGTGACTGGAAAACCAAAAGAAACCTCTAACTGCCAAATATCTGAGAGTATGCTGTATAGAGGCCCCGCCAATAGCAACCCTTCCTGTGTCTCGGATAACTGCTGAGAGATCAGCAAAAGCTGCGCCTATAGCCCCAATGAATGAATTTCCAGTCGGGTCTACATTATTTACAGAATCGTTAGCACCATATAAATACCGATGTAAAGTCACAGGTTCGTAATTTACGCCTGAATAAAGATCTTTTCCTAAAAATCTCCCCAGCCCTGCTTGATAGTAGCGAGCGCGGTTAAAGTACAGCCCCTCCCCACTATTCCAAACACCCGCCCCATCCCACTGCTGGCCGTTCAGGAAGAAGGGGTTGGTCGTACCACCCGTCGCGGGG
>NZ_JAYUPA010001041.1:0-7315 GCF_043760365.1 Armatimonas sp. | reverse complement strand
CCGCGCCCTCCGGCACACTCAAGTCCAGCGCCTCGACAGCGGCCTGCGCCGCGCCGGGGTAGACCTTGCGTAGCTGGTGGGTTTCGAGGGCAAGAGAGCTAAGAGAGGTTCTCGACATCTGCGAGATCCTGCATCCGCCCTGACGCTTGTTTATTTTTCTTCAGATTTTCGATGTCGATGAAGGGCAGGGTGATGCCATCTATTTGAACCTCAATATGCGTGGGATAGCAAGCTTCGAAGTTGACACCAGAGAGCGAGTTCAGAATATCAATTCGGTTGGGTGGATAGCCAAGCTGGATAATTGTACCGGGGTCAAGAAAGTCATCGGGCTTCAAGTTGAGTGAGGCAAACCCAAACTCATTGAGGGCTTGAACTATTTTCTGAGCATTTTTTGTGTCAAGCCAGAGCCAGATATCAATGTCTTTGGTATAGCGGGGGTGGCCATGCAAGGCAACTGCATAGCCACCTACAATGAGATATCGGACTTGATTATCGTTTAAGGATTGTAAGAACTCTTTGAAGTCCTGACTGAGTGTCATTGCCATGATATTCGCATCGAATTTCTTCTAGAGTTGCTAAACGACTTTCATAAGTCTGAGTCTGCCAGTATGCAAAGTCATTGCCTTGTTCCTCAAGACGGACTTTGCGTACGACCAGCGCAATACTGTGATTTCTACTCATACTCTATTCTACCGCTAAGCGAGAGGGGTTTATGACAGAAGCACGTCTGAAGGCAACTGTGCCAGAGCGGGAAGTGCAGCGGGCCGTCCCACAGTTGTTTGCATTGCGTAGTGCGTGCCGCTCTCGGAGGCGGTGTGGAACCCGATCATTGCCTCAAGCACATGGCATGCTAGATCGCCCGAGCAGCGGTGGGCGCGGCCTGTCTGAATGGCAACTGCGATATCGGCGGCTCCAATCCCCCGGCTGTTGCTCGTAAAACCATGCGTCAGCGCGATCTCTTCCCACTCCGCCTTGCCGCGCTTGAGCTTCACGGTGCCGCCAAAGCCATTTGGATCAGGAACGGCCAGCGTGCCCTCGGTGCCGAAAATGACGATGGGGGAGAACGGGGGGACGCCATAGACATCGAAGCTCTGGACGATCTGCCCAATCGCGCCGTTCTCGAAATCAATCACGCCGGAGTAGTGGGTGGGCACTTCGACGTCAATAATCGCCCCATCGAGTGGCTGGCTGGTGATCGTGCGCTGTGGGAAAGTGGTGCGGGTGCTGCCGGTGAGGCGCTTGATCGGGCCGAGCAGGTTGACGAGCGCCGTTAAGTAGTAGGGGCCCATGTCCAGCATTGGGCCACCGCCGGGCTTGTAGTAGAACTCGGGCGCGGGGTGCCAGGTCTCGTGGCCGCGCGAGAGCATGGTCGCCATCGCGGCTACCGGCTGGCCAATCGCGCCATCGTCAATGAGCTTGCGGCAGGTCTGGTGTCCGCCGCCCAGAAACGTGTCCGGGGCGCACCCGAGCCGTAGATTTTTCTCGCGTGCCAGCGCCACGAGTCCCGCGCCCTCTTCAAACGTCACGGCGAGCGGCTTCTCCAAATGCACGTGCTTGCCTGCCTCCAGCGCCGCCTTGGTCACGGCGAAGTGGGCTTTAGGAATGGTGAGATTGATGACGATCTCAATCTCGGGGTCGGCGAGCAGCGCGTCCACGGAGAGTGCGCGGCAGCCGTTTTTCTCTGCGGCGGCCTCGGCGCGGGCGAGGTCGAGATCTGCGCAGGCGGCAATCGCGAGAGTCGGGAAGATCTTGGTGGCGTTGAAGTAGGCTCCGGAGATCGCTCCACAGCCAATGACACCGAATTTCACGGGACGTAGTTCTGACATGCCCTCAGGTTCGACACGAGGCGGGTTTTTCCTGCCGAGGATTGAAGCCTCAGCTACCGGTCCCGCGCGACGACATAGTCCGCCAGTCGGATCAAGGCGTCTCGATACGGTGAGTCTGAGAAGCGATTGAGCTCACCGAGGGCGCGTTCCATGCGCTCTTGTGCTGCCGTACGAGCGACTTCGAAGCCGCCGTGACGCGCGATAATTGCCGTGAGTGCTGCAATATCCGAGTCCGTGAGGGCTTGGCCGCGCTCTAGCTGTGCCAGAAGCTCAGTGCGCGTGGTGGCGTCGCAGTTGTTAAGCGTGTGGATGAGCGGGAGCGTGACGCGGCCATCTCTGAGGTCCGTGCCGAGCGGCTTGCCGGTGCGTTTGGGATCGCCCAGAAAGTCTAGGAGATCGTCGGCGATCTGGAAAGAGATTCCCAGATGGTGCCCGAAGGCGCGCATCGCCGCCGTTTCTTGCTCCGTGCCACCGCCCATGAGTGCGCCCGCCTCAGTGCAGCCCGCCAGAAACCGCGCCGTCTTGCGCTCGATCACTTGCTCGTAGGTGCTAAGATTGAGGTTCCAGTTACGCGCCACGGCGGCTTGTAGCACCTCGCCCTCGGCCATTGCAATCGTGACATCGGCAAAGAGGCGCACCATCGCGAGGTTCTCTTCGTCGCGCGAGAGGAGCCAGATGGCTTTTGCTAGCAGAAAGTCTCCCGTTAGAATCGTGATGCTATTGCCGTAGATCGCGTTTGCCGTGGGCCGTCCCCGGCGCTCGGGGGCTTCGTCTACCACGTCGTCGTGCATGAGAGTCGCCATGTGGATCAGCTCCACGGCGGCGGCGGCGGAGTAAGCTTGGCGCGTGTCGAACTTACGGCCCACGCAGCGTGCGGCAAGAAGCGCGATGGCGGGGCGCAGGCGCTTGCCACCGGAGAGCAGCGTGTGTCCGGAGATTGCGCGCACTTCTCCAATGTCGGAGCGGGTTTCTTCGAGCAGGCGCTCCTCAACCTTGGCCAAGTCCTCTTCGATACACGCAAGCAGCCCTTCCGGGCGAGTGGCTGTCATTTTTCGTTTCCTTTGAGCCCTCGGTGGATCACCACCGTTCCAAAATTGAGATCCGTCACGCGAACGGAGTGCAGTCCCGCCGTTTTCATCAGGTTTGCCAGTTCCTCGCGGGAGTGAAAGGCATCAATCGAGGCGGGAAGATAGGCGTAGGCGCTACGCCTGCCCGAGATCAAGCCCCCGATGAGCGGCATGAGCTTCTGGTAAATACCGTAACCCCAGGCCACGAGGGGATTTTTCGGGCGGTTAAACTCCAGGATCACCACGTGCCCGCCGGGTTTAGTGACGCGTGCCATCTCAGAAAGCCCGCGCCGAATATCGGCAACATTGCGAATCCCAAAGGCGACCGTCACGGCAGCGAAGTGCCCATCGGGGAAAGGGAGTGCTTGGGTGTCGGCCCACTGAAGCGTCACATTGGGGAACTTCGCCACTTTGGGCTCGCCCCAGCGCAGCATCTCCCGAGAGAAATCCGTCCCGATTACCTCGCCACGAGGCCCGACCCAGCGTGCCAGCTCACAAGCGAAATCGCCCGTCCCCGTGCAGACATCCAGCGCTCGGTCTCCCGCCTTCAGGCTTGTCTGGCGGGCCGCCACGCGCCGCCAGGAGCTGTCGAGCCGCAACGAGAGTACTGAGTTCAGCAGATCGTAGCGTGGTGCTATCGCATCGAACATCGCCTCGACGTACTCATGCTTGGTTTCGGGAGTGGGGAGCGGCTCAGGGGCGGGGCGTGTCATTTGCTTTCATCATTTCAGGGCTTTGTGAACATGTTCACAAAGTCTCTTGATGGGATTATACCGTCCCTTATGGGGCAATGCAATGGTCTTCCCCTGCAAATTTTGCGGGTGCAGGTCATAAAAGTGGTGAGGTAGCAGGCTGAAAACGCGGCGATTCCAAAAGGCAAAAAAGGCATCGAAACAAAGACCACGGCGAAGGTATTGGTCATGAACACAGGATACATGGGAGGGTTATCCTAGTAACGCCTCAACAAAAACCTCGGGGTTGAAGGGGAGCATGTCCTCAGGGCCTTCGCCGACACCGACCATTTTTACGGGGACGCCTAGCTCTTGTCGGAGCGTAATCACGATCCCACCACGCGCTGTGCCATCTAGTTTGGCGAGCACAATGCCCGTGACACCGACGGCCTCCGTGAACTGTTTTGCTTGAGGAATCGCGTTCTGGCCCGTGGTGGCATCGAGAGCAAGCAGCACTTCATCGGGCTTGCGACCCAGCTCTTTCTCACAGATTCTGCCGATTTTGCGCAGCTCCTCCATGAGATTCAGCTTGGTGTGCAAGCGCCCTGCCGTGTCCACGAGAATCAAGTCCGCGCCTCGGGCCTTGGCGGCGATAATGGCATCGTGAACGACGGCGGCGGGGTCGGCGTTTTCTTTCTGGCGGATCAGCTCCGCTCCCGCACGATCCGCCCAGATCCCGAGCTGCTCGGCGGCGGCGGCGCGGAACGTGTCGCCCGCCGCAAGAATCACTTTCTTGCCGTCTTTTTTCACCGCCCGATACGCCAGCTTCCCCAGGCTCGTGGTCTTTCCCACGCCATTGACGCCCACCATGAGATAGAGCGTCGGGCCGCTCTCGGCCACCTTAAGCTTGGTGTCGCCCGGATCGCCCAACGCCTCGGTGAGCGCGATCTTAAGCCCTTCTTGGACTTCGCTTGCCGTGGACATGCGCTGGTCGCGCACCATCCCGCGGAGGCGCTCTAATATCTGATCCGTGGTGCGTAGCGAGAGATCCGCCGCGAGGAGTGCTTCCTCGAACTCATCGAACAGATCGTCATCAATGCGGCCCTTGCCCGTGACCAGGGCATCTACCGACTGAAACAGGGTCTTGAACACACCACGTTTGAGCATGAGGGCATTTTACCCCCTAACCCCCGCCCGAACCCACCCGCCTCTGCTCATTCTTCGCTCCGGCACCCTCCCTTGCTGCAAGGGAGGGCTGGGGTGGGTTCAAAACGCTGAGGGGAGAACCTACTTCGCCATCAGGTAATCGCCACGGTAGACGATGCCGGGTTGCTGCTCACTGACGGGTAGCTTGGCGGCAAACGCGGCACGGGCGATGGCTTTTGCGTGGCCGTCGCAGAAGACGATATTACCAAAGCTTTGATGCCGAAAGTCCAGCGACGATGTGCAGCCGTAGCCGGGGTAGCACCAGGAGCTGGGCGGCTGGATGGTGATGGTCTCCGTTACCGTGGCGACGGTTTTCATGGCATCCGGGCCCGTTGCCGTGCTGTCAGTGCGGTTGCCCGAGTCGGCAAAAAGTAGGCACTCGGCGGGGCGTGTGATCGCCGCGTCACTGGCGGGGCTTGGCTGCATCACCCAGTTGCCGCCTATATTGACCCATTGCTCATTGGCGAGAACTGAGCTGTAGCCGTAGCCCGTGCCACCGAGGTTCGCTGGCCCGGCGTACTCGGAGCAGCGCTGAATCTCGCCGCTCTTGAGATACGGAAAGATCAGCCCGAGCTTTTTATCCAGCGGCCCAGAAAACCCCGCACGTGCCCCAACCCAATAGATCTTGCTGTCGCCGTAGCTGAAGAGGGGGAAGGTAGAGTCGTAGTCCTGGGAGTACATCAGCGCCGCAAGCCCGAGCTGCTTGGTGTTGGAGAGGCAGGAGGTCTGGCGGGCCTTGGAGCGAGCCTGAGCAAAGACGGGGAAGAGAATCGCCGCCAGAATCGCGATAATCGCGATGACGACAAGAAGCTCGATCAGCGTAAAAGCTGACCGACGAGTATTCGAGTTCACAAACGTTTCTTTCTAGCCTGTTTCGCGCAGGCCGAGGGATTTTTGGTACCGTCGAATGAATTCGCGGCTAGAAAAGATAAACCCACCTTCGTGGGTTGACAGTCCGCGAAGGCGGACTTTTCCTCACTAGCCGGGATTTCAATCCACGGCGCTTTGCCCCCGCTGGTGATCGGACTCGGAGCCGAGGCTCAATTACCGTTGCGCGACAGTGCCGGAATCACACCGGACTTCCCCAGAGGGCGGGAGCGTGAGTAGGTTATCATGCGGAGGTGGTGCGGGGCAATGACGCATGGCGCACCGCCCACCCGATCTCCGGCCGCACCGCACGTGTCTTGCGATCCTGCGATGCCCCCACGAAACCTGCGGCAAATTCCATGGAGTGCTGAGTGGTTTGTGTCCGCCAAGTGAAGGGAGCAACGGAGATACCTGTGGGTAGGCTGCTGTCTCTAATGCCTTCGTTTTGTCCAAATTGATCGGGCTCAAAGTGATAATGACGCGAAGTGCCATATTCCGTTGTACGATTGACCACATAAGCTTTACCAATGCGTTTACCTAGAATAGTGCTCCGATAAGTTAGACTGGTGTAAAGCCTTGGGTGTTTTTGGGCAAATTGTTCTGAGAAAGAGCCCGGCAGTGGTTTCTTGGCAGTGAGATACGGAAAAAAGTTCGCCAAGTGACCAATGAAAAAAGGTTCACCGCAAATATAGGGAACGCCTCTGCATTTGGAATGCATGTAAAATTCCTGCCAAAACTCGCGGGTGGGATTGCCTTGACTTGCGGCGACGAACTCATCCAGTACGCGCAGGAGCGGCATAACCCACCACTCCAGATCAAACTCGGCAAGTGCGGCGGTGTGTTGGCGGAGCTGCTGCCAATCGTCGGGCGTGCCTTCCAAAATAAAGTAGGGGATGCCACAGATGCCGATCACATCGTAGTTGAAGTAGACCTGCATCGCATCGAGCAGCGCGACCTCAAACGCGGCTTTCTCGACAATGCCTGTGGTGGAGAAGCAGGGGACGATTGTCTGATGTGTCGCGTTGCCAAGATGCGTACTGATTTGTTTGGAGAACTCCGTAAAAACTCCCTCCCAGTCGTTCCCCGCAAAGCCTTTGACGAAATTGTCGCGACGCACTTCCAGTGTGAGCTTGCCATGGTGGGCGACAAGCTTCTCGCGTAGTGCCTCAGCATTTTCACGAACATGGAGCGCGAAGCCCTGCGCGATCAGGAGCCAGATCATGTCCGGGGAGAGCACGAGCGGGTGGTGCTTGTTGTAGGCTGCGCTCACTGCCGCCACAAAACCATGCGAGTAGCTGCTAACGTCAGGGGCGACGAGCGTTTTTGTATCGCGGGAAAATGCCTCAATATCTCCGTTACCTCCGAGTACCTGTTTGAGGACAACCTCGTAGGCGGCAGTTTTGAGCGGCAAGAGCCCTGGGAGAACCGAGTTTCCCGGAATACGAACGGTAGATGCAACGGTAGCCATGGAAAATTATAACCTAACTCCCCAGTCGCGGAGCGACTTTATGGCGGAGCCTGCGACGCCTACAGACGCCGCTTTCAATCGGCGGACGAAATCCAGGTAAAATCCCTGCATGGAAAGATTTGTCATCGGGGTGGATGTCGGGACGGGGTCGGCGCGGGCGGGAGTTTTCGCTGTGGCCGATGGAGCACGCAAGGGGCTGGCGACCCATCC
>NZ_JAYUPA010001040.1:0-2598 GCF_043760365.1 Armatimonas sp. | reverse complement strand
AAAGATGGAATAGCTAAGTGGGACGATTTTCCATATCAGGAAAAACAATTAATCGGATTTATTTTCTCCTGTGATGCTCTCCCTTATGCTTTTCAAATGTTGGAACAGGTTTCTCCGTGGTATATTAATCAACTTTCTTCCTGTCGTATTGGTGGAGACATTAGAATAATGGGGAATATTTGTGTTATCAAAGTAGTTTTTTTTCCTCCTGACGGATCGCGAACTTCGGCGACCTATGAGGCAATTAGTCACATACAATAGTATAGTAACTCATGTTACGCAGTCCGGGTGTGGTACCCATAGTCGTTGGCCCGGCTCCTGCCTCAGGGCGGCACCGTCTGCGTCGAGGGGTATCATACTCCCCCTGCGTAACATGAGTAGTAAGCCTAGCCTAGGGCTAGAGATTTCGGGTAACCACAGCCGCTCCCAGCGCCGTCCCGCAATTCGATCCCACAGATTTCATGAGATAAGTGTATCCTAAATTACACTGCCGAAACCCTCTGGCGGGATTTTGCAAACTACGTTAACATAATAGCCATTAGGAGTATTTTCAACGATGGCATTTAGCAAAGATAGCGCAGGGAACTGGGTTCCCGCAACGACGACGTACGCACTGGGCAAGGCGTTCGCGGCAGGCGTTTGGAATATGGGGCCCGGTGGCGGACGGTTCGCCCCGATCATGCGACCGGCACTCTCGTTGGAAGAGACACTGACCAAACTCAAAGCGGCGGGCTGCTCGCACGTTGAGTTTCATGACACCGAGGCCGAACCCGAGGATGCCGTAGACATTAAGAAGGCCGTGGATAACGCCGGGATGAAAGTGGCGATGTGTACCGCCAATCTCTTCAAGCGCGGCCCCGAGTTCGCGATAGGTAACTTCGGCGCACCCGTGGCCGCCACGCGTGCTGAGGCGATCCGCCGCACGAAGAACTATATCACCACAGGCATTGAAGTGTTCCAGAGCGAGATCTATGTTTATTGGAACAGCTCCAATGGCTTTGGTGGACCGCTGATGGTCAACTACGCCGACTGCTACCGCCAGACTGCGGAGAGCCTCAGTGAGATTGTTCAGTGGATGCTCGACACCTACGGCCCGGAGCGTGCCCTGCCGATTGCCATCGAGCCCAAGCCCAACGAGCCCGCCAACTGGGCCGTTCCCGCCGATGCCGGTGAGACGCTGGCGATTATCTCGATGATGCCTGCACATCTTCAACCGTTTGTCGGAACCAATCTTGAGGTCTGCCATTCCACGATGGCGGGCAAGCGCTATGCCGCTGAACTTGGGCTTGTCGCGGCGGCCAAGAAGGCATTCTATGTCCACCTGAACAGCGGTTCCGGCCTGAAGTTCGACGAGGACCTTGCCTTTGGCGACAACGACTTTGGCATGGCGGTGGAGACGGTCTACACGATGCAGGAGATCGGCTACAGCGCCGTGGTGGGAATTGACTGCCAGCCGCTCAACACGGACACGCCCGATCAGCAGAACGCCTCGGTAGCCCGCTCGGTGCGCAACTTCAACCGCGCTCTGGAGATCTGCAACACACGCATCAACGCCGACGAGCTCAACGCGCTTCGGGCTATCGGCGACCGCGCCGGTCTGTCGGACTTGTTCGCCCGCGCCGTGAGCGGGCTGGCGTAACACGGATATAAAAACGGGCGGCTCAAGCGGCCCGCTGTTTCGGCAAGAGAGCTAAAGCTCCCTCAGACCTGGGTGGTTTGGGGGAGCTTTTGGTTGGGGAGCCGCACAGTGACGGAGGTTCCTTCGCCGAGGGTGCTCTGGATTTTGAGGGTGCCACCGTGGGCCTCGGCGATGGTCTGGGAGATGGCGAGGCCTCCTCCACCTGCTTTGTGCGCACGGCCAAGTGATGAATGATTCATGATGTTTTTGCAAGAAGCTTCCCCTATCCCTCATTTCCCTTCGATACAATCTCCCTATGAACAGAAAAAATACAAACGCACGCGTTGGCGTACTGAGATTGCATGGTCAGTTTCAGCTCGTGGCCACGGATCCAGTGCCGATTGCGGCGGGCCAGCTGCTCTTTCGCATTGAGGGAGAGCAGACAAGCCACCCGACTCGCTACTCGCTCCAGATTGAGGAGAGGACGCATATTGACCTAAAAGAGAAGGTTCTAGAGACGATTCTAGATCGCTACTACTGGCGCTTCATGAACCACCACTGCGAGCCTAGCGCGTGCATTCGCGGGCGCGATGTCTATGCGGCCCGCGTGATTCAGCCCTGGGAGGAGATCACCTTTAACTACAACACCACCGAGTACGAGATGGCCGAGGCGTTTACTTGTCAGTGTAAGAGTGCACGCTGCCAGGGAGAAATCCAGGGATTCAAACAGCTCACACCTCCTGAGCAAGAGGCGCTTCGGCTATGGCTTGCCCCCCATCTTCTGCGCCTGCTCCCTGATGCGCAAAAGGCGGAATAAAAGTCGTACAATGGGGCAAGAATGACAGTGCCCACACGCCTTCACGAGTTCTTCGAGCACGCCGCGCGCACCTACCCCGATGCCATTGCGATTGATGTCCCTCCAAGCGCCACGCGCCCGGAGCGCCACACGCTCACCTATACCCAGCTAGCGCAAGCCGCAG
>NZ_JAYUPA010001039.1:0-2598 GCF_043760365.1 Armatimonas sp. | reverse complement strand
ATCAGAGCCACAAAGAGCAGAAGGATTGCGTATTTCATAGTTCCTGTATCGGTAAAAAACCTCCCCAGGTTTATACTTGACAGCAGTGTTGAGCTAGTGTACACTGTCCGTGGTCGGCTACAAGTCCGTGGTCGGCTACAAGTCCGTGGTCGGCTACAAGTCCGTGGTCGGCTACAAGTCCGTGGTCGGCTACAAGTCCTGTGTAATGGAGGTTGATTAAAATGCGGTTCAATACACTTGCGGTCGTATCACTTATTTTTTGCGGATTATCTGCTCAGCCCGTTCAAGCTCAAGGTTGGGTCTTTGATCCTCTAACAATCGAAGACGTTTCACTTCCAGACCCCACCCCTTTCATCGCGTGGGGCGACGGTTACGTTGGTATCACAAGCGAATCCCCTTCCATGGGTAGTTCCCCTTTGCTTCCAGGGGTCACTGTTGGACAAGCAAATGCAAGCTTAGTAGCTACGGGGGGCATTCTTTATTCAATAATTTACGCCAGCACATTTAGAGCAGGAATAATTAAACAAAGATGTATATATTCCGGGAATAATGCTCCTCCAACAATAAAGTCTAACGAGGGCTTTGTCTGGAATAAATCGAGTACGTCCCCAGGGTATTCTGGAGTCTCTTTTGGTGGATTTCAGCCTACTAGCAACGTTGGGATGATGATTCATGAAAATGAGTACAATCCGGCATATGCATATAACATTGATCTGTCTTCTTACTCGTCAACGTTCATACTTGAAGGAAGTGTAACTGCAACAGCAGCAGTGTACGGATTGCTTAATGGTTCTACCAGCCCTAAGGCAGATGCTGTTAGGTGGTGGATTTCCGAAGAGGGCGACAATCCCTCAAATGGCACAGGGTAATCTTGCAGACTGTTCCCTGGATGCGTTAGCACTCCCTGCGTCCCCAAACTGAGACGAGGATAGCTTTTTGAAGCCGTGCCGCTTTTTCTACAATATCTGGCAGAACAAGCGGCACTATGAAGTTTAAGTCATGATTAAAGACCTTGATAGTTTATTTAGGAGTTTGAATCTCTCACTCCTTATAGAAGGTTATCCGTATGCCAACGGCTTATCAAAAGAAGGGTTCACACGGCTACAATCTGCGGTGTTACCCCTCTCCGAGAAGGTTAAACGCATCGCGGATACATTGGACTATAAAGCAACTAGAGCCTCAGGAGGATATGTATTTACCAAACGCTACTCCCATCCTAATGATCTTCCCGTACTCACCGAGTCCGAAATAAAAACGATTATCAAAAATATTGATTCGACTTGCCAAAAATTCGGACTAGGTAATAAGCCAATTGATCGTATGGGACCCGCTACTTATACCGTAGTGACATTCTATAAAGGACTCTCTGTTACTCAGAAAAATACTTTCATGAGTACAGGGATCAATTTTCAAAACCTCCCACAAGAGCAACAAAATCTTATAGAACATCTTTTGCTAGATAACTATTTCTCCTCGATATCGGCAGGATGTTTCCAAGCAAAAGTTATTTTTTCTGAGACAGAGACTTCCCAAGTCTATATTCAAGGCAAACAGGCTATCAGCTCCTTCTATCGTGTAAAGAACATCGCAACTCGTGCCCTTTTTCCTTCCACCCAGGTTCCCAAGGAGTTTCAGCAACCGGTTCCACCCAAGTGGCCGGAGGGGTATACAAAAGCCCCTACTCTGGAGGACTATCTCGAAAAGAGTAAAAGAAAAATTCAGGTGGATGCAACCCTGCGGGAGAAACCTCTGTTGGTACTGGGGAAAGAATGCGACGACAACCAGTTTCTGGCGATGCTCTCCGCATTCTGCCCGCACCAGGCAACTCGCTCGGGGGATAGGGTAATGATTTCCGCCAAACCGCTCCCCCAAACTCTGGATTTTCAACAGATCGCGGCTTCCGTGCTCCCCGAGACTCTGCGCCGCTACCTCTCAGTTCCCATTCAGGTCGGCCCTGATGTGTCAAAAATCGCTCCGATGGTCAATGTGACGGACTATCGCAAATCGGTGTTTCCGCCCGCCGGAGGGGCAGTCGTGGAGAAAGAGATTGTGGAGGAGCTAGGAAAAAGCACGGTTCCGTTCGCTAAGCTCAGTGCGTTTCAGCGGCGCTGCATGATGCTCCGTCTACTTAACCCCATTGTCGAGGGATTGATTCGGCCCGGGGGATCGGTGCCCAGCTATGTCTCACAGAGGCACCAGACTCTGATTAAGGGGCAGGTCTACTCCGCACAAGGGCGTTCGTGGCTGCAAATTACCTTTGCTATCCCCGAAGGCCCCTTAGGTGCTCCGCGTGTTCGACTGACAATGTCGCAGATTCCGCTTCCCGAGTAGCCGTTCCTACTTTCGGTAGCGTGTCGCCAGGGCCGACTCGGTGGCGCGGCGGGCGATGCGGGTAACACGCAGGCCCTCGCGCGCCGACGGTAGCGAGCCCAGCTTGCCTGTGTAGAGGGCATCGCGCCAGGCGGCGTACATCCCATGGAAGTCTTTCTCGCTCCCACCGGGCAGTTGAAGTGTTCCTTGTGAGTTGCGCACCTCGAAGAACCAGCCGTCGCGAACGTAGCGAATCAGGCCGTCGGTGCCGATCAGCTCGTAGGTAAA
>NZ_JAYUPA010001038.1:0-2599 GCF_043760365.1 Armatimonas sp. | reverse complement strand
CCGATATGATAGTCTGTGCGCAGAGACGAAAAAACAGCGAATCGCCTGGAGGTACTTGATGGCCTGCGTGGGCTGGCCATCGCCTTGGTAGTGTTTTTTCATTTCTGGCAGAAGTCCTGGTGGAACCCACTGGAGAAACTGCCCTGGCTTGAGTGTCTGCCTCGGCGTGGCTATTTTGGGGTGGAGATCTTCTTCTTTCTGAGTGGCTTTTGCCTCTACTTGCCTTTGGCACGGTCCAGTAAGTGGCCAGGGCTCCGTCACTATTTCTCGCGTCGGGCACTCAAGATCTTGCCCTCCTATTGGCTGTGCTTAGTGGCTGCTCTGCTCTTAATTCCCGAAAGAGAAGTGGCCGTAAATTTCTGGCTTCATTTTTTCTCCCACCTGAGTTTTCTGCACTCACTGACTTTCGAGACCTACGGTTCGATTCATGGTGTCTTCTGGTCGTTAGGAGTCGAGGTACAGTTCTATGTACTCTTTCCTTTGCTGGCGATCTTGTTTATCCGACGTCCGATTATCGGCCCCCTGCTGGGCTGGCTGCTCCTTGCTCTGATTGCCTTTTTTTACCGTCGTTGGGTGGTTCAGGGAGGCATGGAGGGGAGGGGCTATACGATGCAGATGAACCAGCTTCCCGGCTTTCTGGATCTCTTCGGGGGGGGGATGGCGGCAGCGGCGCTCACTGTCGTTTTGCAAAAACGCTTGACGCCACATCCTGCCTGGAGCCTACTTTTAGTGGCAGGTCTGGCGGCTCTGCTGTGGCTCTTTCGCTCAGCCGATAGTCACAATCAGGGGCATGATGCGGCGATAAGCTACCAGGCGGCGATTCGATTTCCGCTTGCATTGCTACTGCTGCTCACCACCATTGGGGGAGCGTTGACGCCGCTGCGCTGTGGGGGACTCCTGCGCTTTTTGGCAGCGATTTCCTACAATCTCTATCTCTGGCACACGCTGGTTGCGACACTCTTACAGAAAGCGATGGGAATCACTGAGCCATGGAAGGTGACGGATGAGGGCTTGCGAATACGCTTCACCCTCGTGGCCTTGGTGGTTTCCCTGGTGGTTGCCGCACTTCTCACCTACGGTTTCGAGCTACCGCTACTGAGACGGGCGAGGCGACCTATTTCCAGTTTCCGCGAGTGAAGTCTGGGAACGTAATGCCCGAGCTGCCTTTCTTGATGGACTCCTCGGAGAGAGGGCCCGGCGCACTCCAGGCGGCGGCATCGTAGACATTGATGTCTGGGGTAAGACCGTTGTGGTAGCACTCAATGACACGGTAGTTCATGATGTAGTCCATCCCACCGTGGCCGCCTAGCTTACGGGCCATGTCGCCCTCTTTCTGCCAGAGTGGATCCTCGTATTGCTTATACAGCTCGGGGCCGACAAAATCCTCGCCGCCTTTTTGGCCCTCTACATAGAAGCGTGCGGGGTAGTCCATGAAGATTCCCTTGCTGCCTTCAATCACATTGAGGCGGGAGTAGGGGCGTGGAAGGGTAACCGTGTGCTGCAGGATAACCGTGCGGCCCTGTGCTGTCTGGATCAGGCTGGTGTTCATATCACCACACTTGTAGACCTCTTTGCGCTTGGGGCTGTCAGCGGGCACGTGGGAGTCTCGGTACTCGGCCAAAGCGACGGACTGGCTACTCATGGAGACGAGCCTTGTGAACCGGTCGCCTTTATGCACCCCCATGTACTGCGCCACTGGGCCCAGGCCATGGGTGGGGTAGAGATTACCATTACGCGTGATATGGGGAGTACGTCGCCACAGTCCCTCGCCAGAGTCCGCAAGCAGAAGACTCCGTAGATCATGGTTGTAGGCTGCCTCCCCATGTACTAGCTCCCCAAAAACACCGCGTTTGCACATATTGAGCACCATGCGCTCCGTGTAGCCGTAGCAGCAGTTCTCTAGCTGAATGCAGTGCTTGCGTGTGCGCTCACTGGTCTCCACCAGCTTCCAGCAGTCCGCAAGTGTCGTGGCGGCAGGCACCTCGACAGCGGCATGCTTACCGTGCTCCATTGCGCAGACAGCCATCGGGACATGCCAGTCCCAAGGGGTGGCGATATAGACGAGGTCAATGTCCTCACGAGCGCAGAGCTTCTCGTAGTCATGATCTCCTGCCCCGTAGACCTGTGGCCGCTTCTGCCCGGCTTTCTCCGCACGGTTGGCAAAGCTCTCCGCCCGCGCACCAACCACATCGCAGACAGCCTTGAACTCGACCCCTTTGATATTGAGCAGATCATTGAACAGCCCACCGCCGCGCCCGCCGCAGCCGATAAACCCGATGCGAACCACATCGCGCTTCTCAAACGGCACACCCATCATCGTCGCCGCCGTCATTGCTGCGGGTGCCGCGATTGGCTCCACCGTCGCACCCATTGCCGTTGCCACGCCCACCGTGGCTACATTTTTAAGAAGGTCTCTTCGCTTCATGTGTGGCATTATACCTTCATGGAAAGAATTCGTGTGGGAGTTTTAGGGCTGGGCCGCAGTGGCTACGGCATTCACTACAAGGCATTTGAGAAGCTACAAGAGACATACGAACTGGTGGCGGTGGCCGACATCAACGGAGTACGTGCAGCGGAGACGGGCACGGAACTTGGCGTG
>NZ_JAYUPA010001037.1:0-7327 GCF_043760365.1 Armatimonas sp. | reverse complement strand
GGCTCATTAAGTGGCTTTCCATTGATGAGAACCTCACCTGGAGTCAGCTCCACTTTTGCGCCGGGCTGGCCGAACTGGCGTGCAATATCGGCGGGCAGAATCTTCTCGGTACGATTCACCAGGACATAGTCCTTGAAGAACCTCACCGATTTTCTGTCGTCAATGCCCAGCCGATTCCGTAGCTCCTGCTGGGCTGCATGCGCATTGGTATCCACTCCCTGGGACTCAAAAACTTCAGCACCAACCGTGAGCTTGGCTCCGTGCACCTCGATCTTGTCGCCGGGCAGGCCGATGCAGCGCTTGATATAGTCCTGCTCTAGTGTCGCGCTTCCGGTGGCTTCGGGCGGAGCCGCAAAAACCAGCACATCACCACGCTGTGGATCGCGAAAACGAAACGACATCTTATCCACGATCAGGCGATCCCCGATCTCCAGGGTCGGCACCATGCTCTCTGAGGGAATATAGAACGCCTGCGCCACAAACGGGCGGATGAGCAAGAATGCCAGCGCCAGCACAAAAGTGACGGTGTCGCAAGTCTCAGAGATCGTGCGCGCCCAGTTATCACGCAAGAGCTTTACGAGCGCAAGGCGCAGAATCGTGAAACCGGCGATGACTGCAACCACAATGGTCGGGCTAATATTAGCAAGCTGGTCAGAAAGAGGGATAGATTGTTCATTCATAGCGATTTGGCAAGGGGCAAGGTCACAATAAAGCGAGACCCTCTACCCAATTCGCTATCTGCGACAATGGTTCCTCCGTGGGCCTCAACAATATGCTTTACGATAGAAAGACCCAGCCCCGTTCCCCCGGTTGCCGTTCCCGCTTCACCCAGAAATTTCCGCGCCCGATCCGCCCGCCAAAAACGCTCGAAAATACGTGGCAGATCCTCTTTCAAAATTCCAATTCCCGTGTCCGCGACCGTGACAGTGAGGGTTGCTTTTTCGCGCACCACTGCCATTTCCACACTGCCGCCTGAGGGGGTGTACTTAATGGCATTATCGAGTAAGTTAAAGAAAACCTGCTCCAGCTCACTCCGATCCGCCTCAAGCTCCAGTGCGGGCATCGTCTCCGGCAGCGAGATGCGCACAGCGCGACGGGCGGCGTAGGTTGCAAGGCGCTCCGCGATATCCACCAGCAAGTCGCCCAGATCGAAGCGCTCCCGAGCAGGGGGCAGGGTCTCGGAGCGTGCCAGAAAAGTAAGATCCTCGGAGAGCCGCACGAGGCGATCCACCTCACGGACAATATTGCCCAGAAACTTCTCGCTGACCTCGGGATCGTTCAGAGCACCGTCTTGTAGGGTCTCCGCCATGGCGCGGATTGAGGCAAGCGGTGTGCGCAGCTCGTGGGAGACATTGATCACAAACTCGGTTCGCACCGTCCGTAGCCGTGTCAGCTCTGTCTGATCGGAAAAAAGAATCATCGCCCCCCCCGACGACAGCCCTAGCGCCCGGGCTTTCACAAAGCGCTCTTTGCCATTAACGAGGCGCACTTCGGCCTCTTGTGGCAGCTTGGTGCCTCGCGCCAGCTCAACCAGCTCGACCAGAGCCCGCTGGTGTGTAGCCTCCAACAGAGAGCGCCCCAGGACCCGTTTCGCATTATTATCTACCGTCAGATAGCCAACCGCCGTCTCGTTAGCGTAGATGATCTTATTATTGTCATTGACGCGTAGGAGTCCATCTTGGACAAGAAGCGCCATCTGCTCTAAGCGCTTACTCATGGCTGGAACTTATATCCGACGCCGCGTACAGTCAGAAGGTGCTCCGGACTGGAGGGATTGGGCTCGATCTTCTCACGCAGCCAGCGGATATGCACATCCACGGTGCGCTCCTCGACCACTTCATCGGTTCCCCAGACCCGGTCCAGCAGCGCCGCCCGGTCAAAGACTCTCCCGGGGTGCGCCGTAAGAAGCACCAGCAGATTAAACTCCTTGCGTGCCAGCTTCACAGGGGTACCTTTGCGTGTGACTTCATGCTTCTCCAGATCCACAACCAGCTCCAGCGCGGCGGAGACGAGCTGTGGTCCGACCACATTACTCTCCCCTTCGACTCCCGCGCGGCGCAGCAACGCCTTGATCCGTGCCACCAGCTCGCGCATTCCAAAGGGCTTGACCACGTAGTCATCCGCCCCGATCTCCAACCCCTGCACACGATCACTCTCCGCAATCCGCGCCGTGAGCATCAAGATCGGTACACGCTCGCCTTGCTGGCGGATCAGGCGGCAGATATCAAAGCCGCTCCCGGAGGGCAACATCACATCCAGAACAATTAAATCAGGATGATGGGTGCGAAAAAGCTGGAGCGCCTCGTCCGCATCTCCAGCAGTCAGAACCGTAAAGCCCTGTGCCTTCAAGTTGTAGCGGATTGCCTCAATAAGGGTCGGCTCATCGTCCACGACCAGGATGGTTTCTTGGGCCATTATGCCTCTATTATCCCGCATTACCTACCAAAGGCATTAAGTCTCTGTTAAACTTATTGCTATGGCAGGTAAATCCGGTAAAGAAAACAAGAAAAGCAAGAGCGAGCTCTCCGACATTCTGGGGGAGCTCGCGGCGTTGCGTCAGGATGTAGAAGCGCTCAAGTTGTCAGAAGCAGCACCTCTCGTAGGCCGAACACTCAATGCCGAGCAAATCGCACGCAAAGCCAGCGCCTTCTCCCCCGTAGCCCGTGCACGGCTAATCGAGACGCTCCTCACCGAGGGGCCACAGCCCCCTCCGCAGCTTGGTGACACCTGTGGACTGGCGACGGGCTCACTCTACCACCACCTTCGGGAGATAGTTGCAGCAGGCATTGCCACCGTCGAGGGCAAAGTCTACCAGCTCACACCTGAGGGAGCGCGCCTCGCCCGAGCGTTCTTCTCCCCCGCCGACGAATGAAGCAGCACCAAACGGCAGCGGTGGAGCCGCTTCGAGAGCGGCTGCGTCACTATATTCGTGTCACGAAGCAGGAAGGCCACCGGCGACGCTACCAGTCCCTGCCCGGAGTCGCCTTCCTCCTCTTAGGATTTATCTTGCTGATCGCCACGATTTTCTGGCCGGTGTTCTTAATTGCTCTTCTCTTCTTCCTGGCTGCCGCTCTGAACTTTGCGGCAACCAGGACGAAAGTCACGCCGGAGTGGGTACGCAACGGTACTCAGGTTCAGGAGGAGCTTAGTAAAGTTCCCAAGGAGCTTCTCTCGGAGCTACTTGAGCTCGGGGGAGCCCTGGAGACACTCCCTCGGCTTCGGCAGAGCCGCAGCCGCACCGATCCCAATGTCAGCCGAGCAAACCGACTTGTCTTTGATATCCAGGAAGCACTCTTTGTGGCACTCACACACCTGCTCGCCTGCCGTACTCCCTCGGAGCTCGTGCAGCTCGACGAATCCCAGCGCGCTTTCTTGCGCCGTGCGATCTTCCGCACCGCCGACGCTCGATTTATCACCTGCGCTTTTCTGGTTCTTGCTACGCTACAAGATTCGCACCTGAGCGCACAAGCTGAGGACATGGCAACGCGCCACCCCTCGGAGCGGATCAGAGAAGCGGCCAGTGAGTATCTCTACGCGCTGACCACTTCCTTGCCTTTTAAAGTTTAGTTACCACCGCCACGACGACCCTGAGGTCGTGGATGATCTTTGATGTACTTCTCGACCATGGCTTTCTGCTCGGGAGTCAGGATGGCTAGTGCCTTGGCATCCGCGCCCCCCGTACCACGCATTCCTTGCGAGAGTTCACGAACACGATCCATATCCTGGCTGGCCATTGCCTCCTGAATCTGCTTGGTAACGGCAGCGCGCTCTTTTTGAACCACGGCTGCCCGCTCTGTCAGCGCTTTGGTTTGCTCCGCCGTCAGCTTCAGATCACCATTAAGCTGCACGGGGATTCCTAGTGTCTGGAGCAGTTGCAGCGTCTTGAGCACCTCAGGACGCGCTTTTTTCTGGTCATCGTTTAGTAGAGCAAGAATCTCGGTCTCCGCTTTTTTTCCGTTTGCCAGGTTTGTTTTTTGTAGCTCCTGCATCGCCTCTTGATTGAAACCACCACCGTTGCGCAGCTCCTGCATGGCGGCCTGCATCTTGTCCTGGACGGCTTTCTGGATTGCGGCCACTTTTTTCTGGACTTCTTCCGAGAGCTTCAGCTCTTTTCCCAGCGCCTCCGCGGGCACCGTCGCCACGGTGAGTGGCTGATTGCCACGTCCAAAGCCAAAACCACCACCGGGTGGCTGAGCAAATGCAGTCGTACTCACCAATGCACCGACTGCTAATGCAGCACCAAAACGATAAAGACTCATTGTAAATTACCCCTTAAGTCCGTATCGTAACCTAGCCTAAACCGGTTGTCAATACCGTCCCGCAAAGTCACTCAGTGCGCGTACAGAGCTTAGGATGATTCGTTACAAAGAAGCCCCCGCGCTCACACGGGTCACCCGTGCGCCAGAAGAGCAGCTCGCTCTCGTTCGGGATGAAGTGGCGCCGTGTCAGGCACAGTTGGCACGGTGGAAAATCGTTCCCTGGCTGCTTCCCCTGGCCGCGCTCGCGATGCTGATGGGCTACAGCGAGCCGAGCTTGATTCTGGGGCTACTTGGCATGATGGGACTGTGTCTAACGCAGCGTGAGCGACGGCTCTGGGGAGTGGCGAGAAAACAAGCGGAGCAGCTCGCCGTGGAGGTCAAGAGTACTGATGCCGTCGGGCCACTGCTAGACTTTGCACGCTGGGGGGGAACAGAGGCCACTGTCTGCCATGAAGCGCTAGAGCGACTCCTTCCTCGACTGGATACTTCCCGTGCCCTGCGCCTCAGTGCTTCCCAGCGTGCGTATCTGCGCCACTGCGCGGAGAACCAGGAACCAACCGTGGAGCTGACGGTCGCAGCGCTGCTTGTTTTAAGCAGCACTGCCGACCTTATGGCCATCCCCATCGCCCGGAAACTGGCCGTCTCCTCATCAAGCCAGCGCATTCGTGATGCCGCCGAGCTTTGCTTGGAAGAATTCAGCGGTCAGGAAACCTAGAAGATCACTTCGTCTGCGCCGTCATCTTTCCAGACCAGCTTGGCGCTTGCAAGCCCTGGCGTTAGAACAATGCGCAGGCTCTTGACTCCCTTCACCTGATCGCTGGTGCCGTCCTCACGCACTCCCAAACCGAAGTAGAGCCCGTCTAGGTTATTGGCCTCCACGGCGGAGAGTGAGATGCGTTTTCCTTTGGCGATAATTTCGACGGAGCCCGGGAAGAGGTTGATATTGTTGCCTTCTCGACGCACGAGAATCGCTGTGACCATCCCTTTTTCGCTATCAATGTCCACCGAGATACTCTCAATAGACCCCGTGAGAACAGACTGCCCGTTGTGTAGAACATGGAGCCCATCCGCACTATCCGACTCGTAGGCGATCCAGGTGAGATTCGCATCCAGACGCGCGACTTCGGCGGCGGCAGGTCGGTTTGACATGTCGTATTTCCTTCTTCTCGCTCCCATGAATTTTGGGCGATTATATAATGGTGTGGGTAATCACTTCATCGCGCAGCAGAAAACGCGATTTATAGACACTCACATAGGCCTGAACAAAGCTATCCACAGCATTGATATCCACGACAACATCCACCACGCGGTCGGTGATGTCCTCGCCATTCAGCCAGACTCGCAGGTGACGCATGTCCACCATCGGGTGCTGGTTCTCCATGACAATCGTATAGCCGGGAAACTCCATTGAGATTCGTCCGGGGAAGATATCAATAGGAGCCATAGGATCCTCAGCAGGCCGGATCATCGCGGTGAGATCCGCCCCTTCCCAGATTCCCCCCTGCACCTCATCCCCCCAGTCATCGCGCCCAGCACTGAGCTCGATATAGAGCTGTGCTGCCTCGATGGCATAGCCGTTACTCATCAGGCTGGTTGAGTCCCAGTCGCCGCCGGTACTAAAAAGAATCTCGTTTCTCAACGGCGACGCCCCCCCCCAAAGCTGCGTCCGCCGCCAAAAGAGCTACCACCCGAAGGACGGCTACTAGAGAAGCCTGAGCTGCCGGAACCAAAGCTAGGACGGCTACTGGAGCTCCCCGAGCCAAAGCTCGGACGAGAAGCGCTAGAACTACCCGAACCAAAGCTGGGACGGCTCGCCGAAGAGCTGCCACTACCAAAGCTACCCGTGCTTTTTGAGCCGCTACCAAAGCTCGGGCGCGAAGCGCTCACGCCCCCTCCACTGGTTCGAGCACCCGACGTCCCCCCAAACGAACCAGAACCGCCTGACGAGCGACTAAAGGAGCCTGTGGAAGCACTCCGACGGCCCACGGAGGAGTAGTTAAAGCTATTACGGTTGCTCGTGACAAGCACACGGTTCACGGGATTAGAGCGGTAGTAGTTGGAGTAGCTGTTCCAGCCGTAGTAGGGCCGTCCCCCTACATTGATCATCATCCCCGCCATCGCGCCAAAGACGGCACCGGATACCCAGGGGTTATAGCTGGAGTAGCCCCCGTAGTAGTGCATCCCCGGATACCACCCCATTCCTGTGTACGCGGACCACGATGGCGCAATGCCAACAAACATAGGGCGAGTGTAGGCATAGTTTTGTGGGAAGGGATACCAGATAGCTCCCTGCGCCGCCGCGTTTTGCAGCCCCTCTCCCGCACGAACATAGAGTGTGGGGACATTGGCATCGTTCACAAAATACATATCGCCACTGGTTCTGCCGAACTTCATGACATACATGTTCTGGTTTTCAAACGGCACGATAATGGTCTCGCCAGAGGCAGCGTAGAGCTGGTAGCCGCCCTGATCAAAGACGGCACGGGTGATGGGTACTTGCTGGCCCGATGGTACATCCTTGTAGTTGTAGGCTTCCCCCTTACCAGGCGCGGTCATTGCGGGAGGCGGAGGAGCGACCGGCGGTGCCATGGTCACGGGACGCGGCTGCATACAGCCTGCCAACCCCACTGTAGCAAGCCCTAAAACTCCAAAACGCATTGTATTTGTCATCTTGTAAAACCTCATGTTAGATAAGAACCAGTTTACCCGGAAAAGTTGCATGCCTCCCTAAAAAGTCAGTCGTGCTTTTGGGGTTTGCCTTCAGGGATGGGTTGATCGAGCATCTGGGCGAGGCGCTCAGTGAGGCGGCGGGTGGCTTCCTCGACCGCGCCTTTCTTGCCGTAGAGATCTGAGAAGTCTAGCGGCTCGCCGAAGATCACGGTGACGGGCTTAGGGGATCTCTGGAGCTTTATTGCACCGTATGGCAGCACTTTATTGGTATTGATCAGCGCCACGGGCACGACCGGCACTTTCGCCCGCAGCGCGACAAGCAGTGCCCCAGGATGGAGCGGCTGGAGCGTGCCTTCCGCGTTGCCGCCGCCCTCGGGGAAGATAATGACGGCCTCACC
>NZ_JAYUPA010001036.1:0-7334 GCF_043760365.1 Armatimonas sp. | reverse complement strand
GCATAAGTCAACTCTCCTTAGTTGCCCTATGATAACGCAAAACCCCTTAGTTTCGGTACTCAATCTCCCAGTCCACAATATCTAGGTTTGGCTCATCTACCAGCGCATTCACATGATCACGCACATCGTTTTGAGTGGGCTCGCGACGGTCATCGCTGTTGCGTCGTAGCTGATTCTGGCGAGTGTCAAACGTAATAAACTGGTTGAGCGAGCCGGTCGAGCGACCATCACCGAGGGCATCCCAGAGCTTCGGAGCCTCTTCAGCGCCTTGTGGGACATTGTTAGTGGCAATGAGATTAAGCTGGACATAGCGCAGAGTCTTATTGGGCAGCGTGTTGAGGTCCACTTGAAACGAGAGTGTCTTGCTCCCACGCGCCACGGGCGTGGACTGGTAGGGCAGCCCCAGAGGTGTAAATATCCCCTCGACGGGGTTTTTGAGCACGCCGCCGCTCTCGCACGAGAAGACCTGGTAGCCGGGGCCACGGTAGTTGAAGGCGACAAAGCCCACGAAGCCCTGCCCCGTGGCGGAGTTTGCCGCCGCGAACCCATTTCCCCAGGGCCGATCCACCACGGGAGCGGGGCCACTGGCTCCCGCATCATCCGTGCGGTTGATCGTCACAAAGTAGTAGTAGGGCAGGCCCGTCTCACTGCTCTGCACCTCGCCTCGCAAAGCAAAAGTGACGCGCAGCAGCTTAGGCGGCTCGAACGTTCCTGCAGGCGGTATCTTAGCACAACTGGTAAGCACAATAAGCGGGAGAAGCAACAAGCGAGATCGTTTTTGCATAGCGTTTTATTGGACTGAGGGGCAGGCATTTACCTTCGATTGTCGCGGCCACGGGTGCGTCCCATGCCACTGATTTTATGGGAGTGCGCGTGGCAGATCGCCACCGCGAGGGCATCGGCGGCATCGTCGGGCTTGGGAACTTCGCTCAAGGTGAGCAGTCGCACCACCATCGCCTGGACTTGCTGCTTATCCGCAGCCCCGTAGCCCGTCACTGCCGACTTTACTTGCATCGGCGTGTACTCCATCCACGGCAGGCCACGCTGGGCAAACGCCAGCAAGATCACCCCCCGCGCCGCGCCCACCGCAATCCCATTGGTGACATTTTTATCAAAAAAGAGCTTCTCGGTCGCCACCGTATCGGGCGTGTAGCGATCCAGCAATGTGTTGATATCGTCGTAGATAGACTTGAGACGATCCGGCAGCGCCATGTCGGGCGTCGTGAGCAAGACCCCCACATCCACGGGAATTAAGCGTCCCTCTTCGTAGCGGATAATGCCAAACCCCGTCGTCGCCGTGCCCGGATCGATCCCCAGAATTGTCACAGGCTCAGGATACCACCAAATGGGAAGGGGGCTACAGATTGGGTATACTATGCCATGCGTCTCCTTCCTGTTTTCGTGGCTGGGCTTTTGACAACTGCCCTCATGATGTTGGCAATGATTTTCCTACGTGGCTCGCTCAATATCATGGGTTTTTATCTTTGGTATATCGTCCCCGCCGGAGCGATTTGTATAGGACTTCTCGCGTCCTCCGGTTACTGGCTGGCGATCAAGTTTACCCGTGTCCAGGTAAAAGACAGCCTCATTTTCTGCGTTTTACTTCTACAGCTCCTGGCCTACTTTGGCTCCTGCTGGCTGAACTACCGGCTCCTGTCCCCCTTTCTGCGCCAGCACGTCGGCTTCTGGGAATATTTTGATGCGATCACCCGCAGTTTCACGTTTGGTGGGCACGGAGATAGAGGTACCCTCTTGGGAGTCTGGGGCTACGGAATTCGGGTGCTGGAAGCGCTGGGATTCGCAGGCGGTGCCCTCTCGCTCAGTGCCTTCCAGCTCCTCCCAATCTGCGAGCACTGCAAGCGCCAGCAGTCAGGAAAGAGCCTAGGTTTTCTCCCAGCAGAAAGCGACACCGAGATTGCGCAGACACAGCAACGACTCAATCAGCTCCAGGCCGCACTGGACAACAGCAATGCCTCGACTATCACCGAGATTATGGAGGAGGCGCAACTGAGCACGACAACCGGGAGCCTGGTGAAGCTCGCTCTCACCTGGTGCCCCTCCTGCAAATACGGGCATTTCCGGGCTCAGTCAATCACATCGGGTGAGGAGCCTCTGATTGAGGAGACACTCCTCCCCGATCTCGTCAGCCAGCTCCCCCTCAAGCGCTGGAGTCGCTGACGAGTTGCGCCACGAGAAACCGCGAGAGCGCCGCGCCGTCTACAGCGACTACGACATAGAGATTCGGGCTCGGCGCATTGGAGGTGAGTTCGGTGACGTTGCCCCGTTCGTCCACGGTGACCCGCGCAGGGACGGTGCGAAAGAGCCGCAGCCAGGGCATCGGCTCCGGGTGGCGGGCGAGGCAGAAGGCGGGAAGCGTGGAGAGCAGCGTTGCCTCTTGTTTTTCTTCGTCCCAGTGCCGCCAGAGACTAACATCGCCGGGGAGCCAGATCACGCCCTCGCCGGAAGTCAGCAAGCGTCCCAACGCCGGGTCGGGGTCGCCGCCGAAGCGCTCGGGGTAGCGCTCTTTGAGGCGTGGATCAATGGGCAAGAAGCCCTCCGCGCACCCGCCCACCAGAAATAGCCGCGCGATTTTGGTACGGATGAGTGCATGGTCTGTATCAAGAAGCGTGGCAAGCTCGTCAAAGCCCCCCGTGGCAATCAGATTCACGGGTTCGGGCACAATGCGGAGCGCTTCAGCCAGCGTGCCCGGCGCGATTTGCGGCGCGGCGTTGTAGGGATCGGGTGGGCCAAGGTGGAGTATCATCGTGATTCGGACGCATTGCCCAGACGGTCTACGGCAGTCACAACCGCTTGGTCCACTTGTGCGCCCGTGTCGTGGCTGGCGTGGTCGCCGGGGAGAATCACAGTGCTCCAGCGCTCGCCGGTGCGCCACTGGACGGCATAGACAAACGCTTTTTCTACAGATTGCCAAGTGATACGCTCGCCACTCACGCGGACGCCGCGCGGAGCGGGGGGGAGTTCGCTGCCCAGCCAGGGACACGGCGGAACGAGCGCGGGCTCTGGATAGACGACACTGGCAAGGCGGCCCGCCATCGTGTTTGTATCATCCTCCATGCCTTTCTTGAGCACCACGGCGGAGAAATGCAGGTGCCCGTGAGCGCTGCCCGAGAGCCCTCGTGCCACTTTGATCTGGTACTCGATCTCCAGCGGCGGGTACTTGCTCGTGTAGATCCCCGGCCACAGGTGCCGCTTCCTCGCATTCTGCTCCGACCACCAGATCAGCAAGATCGGGAAGCTCTGGCCCGCCTGATCAATCTTCCAGTAGAGCTGCGGCGAAAAGTAATCGGCCCAGCCCTCGCGCATCCACTTGCGACTATCACCGTAGAGTTTTGCGTAGGAGTCGTAGCCAGTGATCTGTGGCGGAAAGCCCGGTCGCCAGATGCCAAACGGGCTAATCCCAAACTTCACATGTGGCTTCTCCACTTTGATTTTCTGGTAGAGATCACGGATAAAATCATCAATGTTCTTACGCCGCCAGTCAGAACGCGTCAGCTTGCCACCGGAGAGTTTGTAGCGCTTCCAGGCGGGTTCATCGGGGAAGGGTTTCTCAACCTTACTCTTTTCGTCGGTGTAGATAACATAAGGGTAAAAGTAATCATCCACGTGCAGACCATCTAGATCGTAGCGGCGGACAATATCCATCAAGACATCAATCGAGTGCTTGCTGGCATCGGGTTCACCAGGGTCAAGCCACTGGAGGTTGCCGTAGGTCTTGACCCAGCCGGGGTGTGTCATCGAGAGATGGTTTGGGGTAACGGGACTCTTGGCTCCGGACTGCCGCGCACGAAAGGGGTTCACCCAAGCATGGAGTTCGATCCCTCGATCATGTGCCTCTTTGACGGCCTCAGCCAGTGGATCCCAGCCGGGGTCTTGCCCCATCGTGCCGGTGAGATACTCGCTCCAGGGCTCTTTCTCCGAGCGGTAGAGGGCATCGCACGCGGGGCGCACTTGTAGCAGAACTGCATTCAGCTTGAGGCGCACGGCACGCTCAAGCAGAGCAATCAGCTCCGCACGCTGCTGCTCGGGGGGCAGGGCAGGCTTGCTGGGCCAGTCAATATTATTGACACTGGCAACCCAGAGCCCCCGGAACTCACGAGCAATGGGCGGGGGGAGCTGATTGCTCTGCGCATGAGCCTGCTCGTCGCCTGTCATCAGTGCAGCCCCAGCGCCCGCAGAGAGAGTAAGAAAATCACGTCGCTTCACGGAGTCAGTTTACCCGGAGAAGCCCTCTCTACGGCCCCGCATTGGCGCTGGCGCTGATGGCATCGGGAGCGTGAATCATAAAGTAGATCCGCCCGATCAGAAGTGCCATACGGGCCATGATCGTGTTTCCAAACATCGCCCCGAAGGCGATCATCATGGCGTAGCGACCAAACTTGGAAACTTTATTCACTGCGGTGTTCTTCTGCTCAAAAGAGAAGAAGAAGTAGACCATAACCGCACCAAGAATCGCTAAGAAGATCAGGTTATTGATCGCCGTGGCGTAGGCGGCCACCGGATATTCTGGCTTGATCTTCGCGGGGTCCACCCAGATCGTTTTCGTGGCGGCGGTCTGGAGCTTGGGCCAGTAGTCGCCCGCAAAGCTCTGGAACGCCTGGCCCGACGCGAAGCCAATAAAGACACCAAAGATCAGGCGCGCCATCCAGCCGTTGCGCTTGGAGTAGATGAAGTAGAACAGTGATCCGGCGGGCAGGATCAGCGCCAGTCCCCACTGCCCGTCTTTGACCATCGGCTCCCACCAGTTGGGCTTGAGCACATCGTTCCAGGTGGCCGCAATAGCGTAGCCGCCCGCCAGCCCCAGGTAGAGATGCTCAAAGAGCCGGAATATCTTGTTTTCTTTGTAGAGAATCGAGTAGATGCCCAGGGTACAGATCACCCCAAGAACCACGACGATCATTTTTAGCAGGCTATCACTCATGGTTAGCGCCCTCCTTCGGCAGCGGCGCGCTGCTTGCGCTCTAGAAACATTCCCAGGTTGCCTAAAAAGATCAGCACCAGAATCAGCAAGTGGGACAGAGAGAGAGAGGCCGAGGCCGAGGTCGCAAAGCCCGCTTTCTCTAGAAGAAGCTCGTACTCACTCGCTCCCTTGAGGCCCGTCAGCATGCCCTGAAGCTGGCCTGTCTCCAGCATCGGGATCGCCTCGGTCGCCATCACGGAGGTGGGGCAGTAGAGAGTTGGGATGGGAGTCTTTCCCGCACGCTGGTAGAACTGAATCCACACGGGAATAGTATTTGCCGAAGCGATCTCGATAATGATCGAGACATCATTGACCCCTTTGACTCCCTGCATACACGCAACTTCGCCCAGGGCCATGCCCCTGATATCTTTGCCCAGGGCACCGGGCAGATCGTTGACGGCAGCTTTGATCAGCGCCGTCGCAGCACCTGCCGGTCGGTAGCCCCAGTTGACATAGTCGCGTCCGTACTGGTAGTCGTACTCCTTGGCGAGCTTTTCCACGGCTTGCTGGCCTAGCTCACGCCCTTGCGGGTCGCTGAAACCAAAGATGGCGAACTTCACTTTACGCATCATCAAGTGGCGCACCGTGGCCTCGCACTGCGAGAGATTCTCCGCGAGAGTCCCTGCGGCAAAGTTACAGGCCACGATCACGATCTTGTTCTTAGCGGCGGGATCGCTGGCCACTTTCTCGATTGTCTCGTAGTAGCTACGAGTCGCGGCGGTGATGGCGGGCTTGGGCAAGCCCTTAGTCACTGCAGGAGCAAGCAGCGGAATCGCGATCACCACAATCAGCAAGAGATAGAGAAGGCGGCGATCTACGTTATTAAGAAATTTCACTAGAGTTCCTCCTCAAAGTAGGAGCCGCGCTCAAGAGAGAGCCAGAGTCGCAGCGAGGTTGCCAGTGCCCCTACGGCGAGCCCGAAGTCAATCGCCATTGTGGCGGGAGAGCTCGCACGCTTCTGAATCCACTGGCCTATATTTTCTAGCCGCAGGTTCGCGATAACATCGGTAGGCTCATTAGGAATCCAGTTGGTCAGCGCCTGGCCAATCGGGACATTGCCCAGCATCACCAGTGCGGCAGCGACCAGTAGAATCGTCGCCTCGACGGAGCGAATCCGGAACGCGCGATAGGCAGCGGAGACAATATAGAAGGCGATAATGGAGAACATGGTGGCATCGAGGTTCTTCATCAACCCATCATAGAGCAGCACATCCAGGGTCTTAAACGGCCCCTTGGGATCAGGAATATACTCTTTTCCGATGTGCGCCACCGTCATCAGGACAATCCCCCCGATCAGTGTCGCCGAGTTGCCCCAACCGGAGCGCTTCATGGCGATATTGCGCAGGTGAACCGACATCAGGGAGTAGATACCTAGGCCAATCGCGAAGGCTTGCAGCGCATTGGAGATATCCGAGACTTGCTTGAAGTACGGTGTCAGGAAGTTCTCCTGGGCCGTCATCTTCTCCACATCGTCGCTGGTGAGGGGCTTCTCAGAGGTGGCGGGGAGCTGTTTAAGAATCAGCCGCGCATCTTCCGGAGAAAGCTCTTTGAGCTTGGTCTTCGCCGATTCATCTAACGTTGCCACCAGCTCAGAGTCGGCGAGTGGCGTGTTTTCCGGCTGGTACTTGAGCTTCTTGATGACATCCGCTTTATTCGCGACTGTCGCGTGGGTGGGCCAGAAAAACTCCACGGCGTAGAAACAGCCCGCTAGCAGAGTCACCAGAGCGATCAGCGGCTTGCGAAGCTTGTTGGGCACCAGGGTGAGCAGAAACAGAACGACCGCTCCAATGAGCAACCCCACAAAAATCATTCCATAAGTTCCCATCGCTACTTGCCTCCTTTCGTACTCTCTTCAGGATCCACCAGGAAATTGCTCACATTCTGATCCGCAAACAGATTCCGGAAGAGATGCTTATTCGCAAACGTGGTGACGAGCGAGCCAATCACAATGGTCGCTAGAATGCCGATCTTAACTCTATCTTGCGCCACAATTGAGCCGAGAAGCGTCGGTTGCCGGGTCAGATAGGCCGTCGCGGCGTAGTACTCATCGCCAATAATCACATAGTCACAGGCGGCGATAAAGAACGGAACTTGCGTGGTTGAGGGCGTGCCCGCCACTTGAATGGCCCCAACCATGTTGGCGTTCTCCGCCATGATCAGCGACTCCGCAAAAAACGTCCCAAAAAGAAACGTCGCGGCGAACTTCTCCCGCTGGATCATTCCGGCCACACCCGCGGCGTAGGCGAACTGCTGGTTTGACAGATAGCGCACGTCGTCGGGGGAGTAGGCGTCGCCCCGCCCGGCTTGCTGATAGGCGTTGGAGATGGTGTCCTCAGCGATGGGCAGCATGGCGGAG
>NZ_JAYUPA010001035.1:0-7348 GCF_043760365.1 Armatimonas sp. | reverse complement strand
GGCTCATGCTAGGAGACCCAGCCCCAAGGGAGGGTGAGGTTCTTTTAGGAACGCCGCGTAGCAACGAGGCAGAAGGGAAGCTAAGAGTCGGGACGGCTCGCGTCACGGACTCCGTCTTACGTGGTTATGTTGATGCAGCGCTGACTCGTGGGCAGAAGGGTGGGGAAGGGAATCCTCTCTCCGAAAGCGCCCTCCCAAAGGCGTTTCTGGCAACGCGCTTCCTCACTGCTCAGGATCGCGAGACAGGGGGGCCGAAGACCGAAACACTGCGGCTTGTGCGCGTGGTGCCTGCAGGAGCGCAGCTTCAGGCACGGCTCACGGTGCGCGGGAATCTCAAGGACACAGAGCGCGAGCTATTTGCACTGCTCTGCGATCTGACCCGCCACGCGGGCCTTGATCGCAACCGGGGCTTGGGGCATATCAAGCTCTCGGTGACATGGGAGGCGGAGAAGGCACTGCCAAAACTGCCGTCTGCCCCTAAAACGGCCAGCACAACATGTTTTCTGCCCCTGCGCCTCATGCTCATGGAGCCAGCTTTGCTGACCTCCTCCGAGCTGGATGTCAACTCACGGATCAGCCGCGAGTACATCCCCGGAAGTGCTGTCCGTGGGGCGGTTGCGGCACTCCTGGAAGCCAGTGGTGCTGATGACTCGCTCCTGCACAGCCTTCTGGCTTCAGGAAGTGTACGCTGGCTTAATGCGTACCCCGCTCGGCAAGGGAAGCGAGGGCTACCTGTTCCGATCACCGCTCGGCGCGACAAAGACGCGACCAGACCGGAGGACTCTGAGGCAAGGCCAGCCGATGAGATCGAGCGACTTTTGAGTGATACGCCTGAGCCCCAAACAGGGGATAGCCAGCGCACGCCGCTGGGCGCGAACTTCCTGGCATGGGATGAGCATCTCCAGCGCTGGGGAACCGCGAAGTCCGAAAAGATTGCCCATACGCACCAGACGCGGGATCGTGAGACGGGGGTCACGCGAAAAGACGGCCCGGCGACGGTCTATGTTTACGAGGCGCTGGCGGAGGATCAGGAGTTTATCGGTGGAATCGCGCTTCCTGAGGGAGACACGGCGCTCGAAGCGGCGCTGGGGGCACTGCTCCAGCAAGGGCCGCTCTTTCTAGGTCGGTCCAGCAAGTCGCAGTACGGCGGCCTGCCAAACGTGGAAGTGGGCAAGGCAAGTGCCTGTGAGCCGGGTGTGCCCGAGCCACAAGGACTCTCGAAAGACGAAGCGTTTGTCGTGCGGCTGACCTCGGATGTCTTGGTGCGAAACAAGCACGGCCAGCACGATCCCTATGCCCTCGCTGAAGTGCTGACAGAGCGTTTTGTCGGGAAGGCCACCGTGACCAATATCGGAGTGAAAGTGGCAACCGCACGGGGCTACTCCCGCCTCTGGCGCAATGAGTATCCCGGCGTTCCCGCCGCTGCGATGGGGAGTGTCGCTCTCTGCATTGCGCAGCAGGACATCTGCCCCGATGAGCTGATCGCACTTCAAGCTAAGCCCCTGGGGGAGCGTGTAGCGGAGGGCTTTGGCTGTTGGGCCATTCTGCCTCTGCCTGAGGAGGGACGGCTGGATATTGCAAAAGAGAAAGACAAGCAAGCCTATCGCGAGCCGTCAAGCCCTGAGCCGGAGCTACTGATCCAGGCACAGCGGCGGCTCTACACACGGCGCCTGAAAGCCCTGCTCGCACAGCATGCGATTGACTTGGCGGGGAAAGCCAGCAACCCACCGCCACCGAGCACCACGCAGCGGCTACGAACTGCGCTTCGTGGTGAGGACTGGGACATGACACTGAAGAAGTGGCTAAGCGGCTCGCGCGAAGAGCGCCTCAAAGAAACCGCGTATAAGAAGCTAGAAAGCTGCCGTCTGGGGGGCAAGAAACTCTCCGTATGGCTGGTGGAACTGCTTGCCAAAGAGGACAACTGGCCTCAGTTTGACTTCGATACACAGGAGCGGCTTCGCTACCGGCTGGTTTCGGAAGCAAAGAGTGTGCAGCTCTGGGCGGAGACAAAGCGCTCGCTGCGGCGGCACTATCTCGACACCTTGTTTAGTGCTCTGGCGAAACGGGCCCAAAAAGAGTTGGAGGAAAGCAAATGAGCGCAGAGAAACGCCGCAAGATTCTTGCTCGCTGGGTGGTTACTGCCCAGCTCACCCTGACATCCGCCTCGCAGATTGGGACAGAGGACTCCGAGAGCGCCGACTCTACGTTTGCACGCGATGCAAAAGGGCAGGTCGTGCTCCCTGGAACCACCTTGGCAGGGGCACTACGAAGCGCCCTCGAAGATCAGCTCGTGGGCTACCGGACAAAAGATTCTGGAGGGGCAGGGAAGCTCTTTGGAGACATGAAGTATCACGAGAGCCCCCTTATGGTCTTCGATGCCGTTGCCGCACCTAAATCTGTTGCCGCCACCATCCGCGATGGGGTACGCATCAAACCCCAGTCTCGCCTAGCTGCTGACGGGCTGAAGTACGACCGGGAGCTTGCCCTTCCGGGGCTGACCTTCCCGATCCGCCTGGAGCTTGCCGTACCGGAGGGGGAGGTATGGGCGAAAGAAGAGGCGCTCCTTACCCAGCTCTGTCTTGCTCTGGAAGCGCTTGCTGGGGGGCATATTCGCTTTGGGGCGCGCAAGAGCCGTGGATTGGGGGAGTGCCGTGTCTCCGCGTGGAAGGCAAAGCGCTATCCGCTTACCACACTGGATGAGTGGCGTGCCTACGCAAAGACCGACCATGAGAACCCACTGGGTAGTGTTGCAGCGCAGCCCACACTTCGAGCTGCGCTGGGGGAGCACTATCCCAACCTCGCAAACCAACCCGACAAGCGGCAGGCACTGCGCCTGGAGTTTGACTGCTCTTTGCCAGGAACCCTCCTCATTCGCACACCGGGTGTCAGGGCCACTGACCCGGACATGGTACACCTCACCGAGCAGGGCAAGCAGCTCCTCAGTGGCACGTCGCTTGCCGGTGCCCTGCGCTCACACTGTGGCCGAATTGCCAAGACCATGGGCTGGAACGATACGCTTGTGCCGTCGCTTTTTGGAACGGCACCCGAAGAGAGTAAGAACGGACTGACAGCCAGCCGCGTGCAGGTCTCGGAGGCAACCCTCTTGGAGAGCGAGGCTCGCAAACAGACCCGTGTGAAGATAGATCGGTTTACGGGAGGAGCACTCGATACCGCCCTCTTTGACCAGCAAGTGGCAACTCGGGGCCAGGTGCAGTTTACGGTCGAGCTCAGGGCACCCGAAAAACCATCCCAAATGGGGCTGCTCTTGCTTGCCGCACGTGACCTAGTCGAGGGGCTTCTTCCCTTGGGTGGGGAGAGCAGTATTGGCCGCGGAGTCCTGAAGGGGCGCGTGACTGCCCACTTCCCTGATGGGGGAGCTCCCCTGACCCTCGCGCACGGCACCCCCTTGGATGCCGCGACGATCACCCGGCTAGACAACTATCTGATTCAGGAGAACGGCAAATGAATCCTTTCGAGTATCTTTCCTGGCTCCTCGGTGGCCCCAAGCCCGCCGATGCCTCTGCGGGACTAACCTATGCCGTGCTACAGGCAACCGACACGCTCGTCTGGGCGGTTCGCGAGGGCGATACCTGGCACCGCACCGACCAGGTGCAAGGCTCCGGGGTTCGTCCCCTACAGGCCGACCGCGTCTTTGAAGCCCGCCTGTTTGGGCCCGAGGAGCAGCTCCTCCTCTGGCGCGAAGGGGATGGGGAGCTGCGGCACTCCCTCCTGCGTGCGACCGAAGGGGAGTGGATTGAGAAACCTCTGAACTTTGTTGGTGCACCCCACCCACTGGGGGGAAGCCCTTTCACGCTTCGTAGCGACGAGGCGGGGCGGGTCACCGTGGTGCCACATGGCAAGGGCGTTCTGACGGCGCATCTGCTCGAAGAAGACCCAGAGACCGACCTGGTACGCATTGCGGCCACACGTTTTGTTAAGATTTTGGATAAGGAGTAGTACGATGCCCTCTGCCATTACCCCCTATAACTTTATTCCGCTTCCCCGAGTGATCCTGCACTCCGAGACCCCGGTAGACTTCGACCAGAGCCACTGGCATGCTGACCGACACACCGGCTGGGTCGAGGTGGAGTACGAAGCGCTAACCCCGATCTTCACCCGCGCCGAGAAAGACACCACGGAGTTCTTCCACCACGGCGATCAAGTCCCTGTTCTGCCCGGCTCCTCGCTTCGGGGCATGGTTCGCGCCGCCTTCGAGATCTTCACCTACAGCCGGATGGAGTTTGTCGCCGACCGGCGCTACTACTACCGCTACTTCGCCGCCAACAAAGCCGAGCTACGGGAAAAGTACAACAAAGCGTTTAACGCCGACACCCACCTGATTGGCGGGCAGCTTATCGAGACGGATGAGGGCTTGGTGCTGCGTGTCTCGAATCGTTTCCCAAAAGGCTTTGCTGCAATCTCGGTAAACGGCAGTGGCATAGGCGATTCTCCCGCACTGTACCAGGCAACTCAAGACTGGTTTCAGACCACGGGAAAGCGTGTGGGGCTCTTGCGCCGCCCTGAGGATGTGAGCCAGCGCTGGTTTGAAGTACCCGAAGTGGAGACCTGTTTTGAGGACGACAACGGAGCGTTTCAGGGCTGGTTGACGGTGCCAGGGCGAACCGTGGGGAAGCAGAAGCGCTCCTACTTCCAAGTGATCGCTGCCCCCGCAGATAACTACACCGATTATGCGGTTCCTCAGGATGTCTACGACGACTACCGCACCTGGGGACAGATGGCGCATGGGAACAAGTTCGACGAGGCCAACGGCCCGAGGCGCGCGGTGCCTCGGCGCATTGTGCCCGGAGAGCCTGCCTACGCTGTCATTAGTGCCCTGGGGTCTAAGACGGTCAGTGCGCTTGGTGCGAACATGATGCTGGCGCTTCGTTATGCAACCAGTGTCCACACCATGCGCGACGAGCAATCCGAGGACTCTGACTCTAAGATGCCCGATATGGCCCAGAGTGTCTTTGGCCGCGTTTCAAGTAGCCGCAACGAAAGCTTCTCGATTCGAGGGCGTGTTTTCTTCGAAGATGCCTTCTGGCAGCGCCCTGATGAGAAAGCCGCTTTGCCGTGGCTGGAGGGGCAACATGGGGTTCGCAATGTCTTGCTGGCAGGCCCCAAGCCCACAGCGATCCAGACCTACCTAATCCAGCGCGACGGGGAGAACCTTCGCCACTGGGACTCGCAAGATGCCTGCCTGCGGGGCCACAAGCGCTACTGGCACCGCTCAACGCAAGCCGCGCTGGGGGAGCTAAAGCTTAGTGCGAAGCAAGGCAGTGAGAAACAGAGTACTGACATTCGCCCCGTGAAGCCTTCGACAAAGTTCCGTGGGCGGGTGCGTTTCGAGAACCTTACCGACCTTGAGCTGGGAGCGCTGCTCTATACCATTAAGCTCTGGCCCGACGCAGCACATAAGTTCGGCATGGGCAAGAACCTGGGGCTAGGATCGCTCAAGACGACTTTGCGCGGAGTTACGTTCCTTGATCCCACGAAGCGCTACGGCTCGTTTTCGGGCAATGGGCAGCGTCCGGGAAGTGAGGCCAAGGGGATTTTTCAGCGGGGGCTAGATCTTGGGTATGCTCTTGCCCAGCGCGAACCAGGGCGCTTCGCCGCCATGACGGCTCTTTTCCGCCTACCGCCTGCGGAGGAGGCAGAGAGAAAGCGCTGGGATGAGCAGACCCGGCAAGTGGAGATCAAGAACCGGGATAATCAGGACAGTGATCGAGCCCATAACAGTGACCAATGGAAGGAGCGCTACCGTCTGTTGCCTGCGGTGCAGGTACATCGCAGCCAGTAGGAAATATATCGTGGCGCGATGAAAATGTTGTTCTCACTCTTCACTTGAGCTAATCTCACCATTCCGTTCGTTTTCGTTCCACAGAGATGGGGCGCTTCCATGCCGAACTGCGACGACTCGCAGGGTTTCGGGAACGTGGTCTCCGTCTCCATCAAGCAGTAGAAAGACGATGTACCAGACACCGACGGAGGAGAGTCGTGAGCGCCTCTAGGTCTCGAACTTAGCGCGGTAGGTGGGACGCGACATCGCAAGGAAAGCATCTTCGTTGGGCGTCGGCGGAAAGCCGTTCGCAATATCTTCGGGAATCTTTCGACAGAGAGCGTCAAGGCACTCTCTGTAAGCCATGCCAAAACGCACAGCGGCATCAGGGTTTAGCTTGTCGAGAATGTCAGACACAATCACTTCAGCTTTGTCTGATTCCTCCCAGGAGAGAGGGAAACTCATGCCGCCTTCTCAGGAGCTAAGGCTGCTGCCTGCCTCTGTCTGAGCTTCTCAAATCTACGGGCCATATTGGTAGGGCCGTCACTGAATCGCCCTGCGTCACTGTCTTCTATACCCTGCCGAATGGCTTCCATATCTTCAGGACTAAACTTATAGTCATCGTCGGCGTACTGATCATCCGAATCTTCACCGTAGGCATCCTCTACTATCTTGGCAACCTTGCGGAGCGCCTCTGGATCATCAGCAACGCGCCGGGCAGTCTCCGGGGAAACCTCAATCGTCATCGTAAGTGAACTCATGATTTAACTCTCTTCTTTTCGTCACCACATTACCAGTGCTGCCGAGTTCAGGCTCCAGTTTCGCATTGCGCTCCTCATCCTGATGCTGCTACTATTCTATCTGTTGATTGGGGAACCTCACACCCGTTTCAACCCTCACCAGAGCCTAGACTTCAGTGCAATTCCTGCTCCCAGTCTTCGGGCGACAAGACACCTCTTGACAAATCCACCGGAATCCACCAGAATCGCGCGTGATGGGGCATGGAATCGCGTTCTGTCAAGCTGCTTGGGGAAGGCTTTCCATGTTCAGGAGCATATTCGCTAGGCGCTCCTTGGAGTCTAAAAGTTCGAAGCAGTCTGGTAGCAAGGGATCATTGGGATGAAGTGCTTGCCAATCAAGACACGCTTGCCGGATCACACCCAGCTCTTCCAGTTCCTCCACACCGCGAAAACTGCGCAAGAGCGACTCGCGCCGTGCAGTTTCCTGGGGAGAGAGACCCAGCTCGCGGGCTTGTTGCTGGCGTGTCAGGGCGTAGTCTTTGGCGTGAGCAAGTATCTCTCCGCCGCTTGTGAAGGAGTCATCCCCTGTCCGTTTCAGGTACGCCGTAATCAGCTTCTCTGTCGTTCTGACTTCTTCCAGGGAGAAGGCGGACTGCATTTTGGCCCATACTTGCTCGCGGGTTAGAATAAGATTCTTAGTCATCGTTTTGTCCCTGATTTTAGGGAAGTGTCTTCTCTCGCATTATAGCCCTGGTTGCCGAAAACTGCCGGATAAAGTTTGCACGCTCAGCGGCGGGTATGCTCTGCGAAAGACCCGCGACAAAGGCCG
>NZ_JAYUPA010001034.1:0-2611 GCF_043760365.1 Armatimonas sp. | reverse complement strand
CCTTGGGAGCTATCTTTACGCGCCGCTGGGTGGTGGATCTGATTCTGAACCTTGCTGGATACACGGCGGATCGGAACCTTGTTGAGACCCTTGCTATCGAACCCTCGTGCGGGGACGGCGTATTTGTCGTCGCCATGGCGGAGCGCCTTGTTACTTCCTGCCGCCGCCAAGGTCGTCCCCTCTTAGACTGCACCAGCTCCCTAATCGCTTTTGATGTCGATCCACGCGCTGTTCGGCAAGCCACAGAGACAGTTCTTGCTGCGCTAAGGGCGATGGGTGTCCCTGATGAGGAATCCTGCCAACTCGCGGCAAGCTGGATACGAACCGGGGACTATCTTTGCCAAGCACCGACCCTGCCTCCTGCGGACTTCGTACTCGGAAACCCGCCCTACGTGCGCATCGAGGATGTTCCAGAGCATCAGATGTCTGTCTATCGCTCGGCCTACCCTACCATGCGGGGACGTGCGGATCTTTATGTCGGATTCTTTGAAGCAGCGCTCCGTGCACTCAAGCAAGACGGTGTCTGCGCCTTTATCTGTGCGGACCGCTGGATGCGCAATCAGTACGGAGGAGAGCTTCGTCGCCTCATCACAGAAGGCGGCTTCCGGGTGGAGTTAATCCTGGAGATGCATAAGGCGGCGGCCTTCGAGGATGAGGTCAGCGCTTACCCTGCCATCACGCTTTTGCGGAGATCTTCCACCAAACTCCCAACCGTTGTTGCTCAGTGGACAGGCGAGTGTGAGCCTACCGACATCGCCGCTTTTACCCGAGCACTTTGTACAGCATCGGCGATAACTCCAGGCATGTCGGTCTCACGAGTCGAGCCTTGGTTCTGCGGAGACGAGCCTTGGCCCCAGTGTTCCCCCAAACGCCTAGAGCTACTGCGGTACTTGGAGGCCAACTTCTCCTCACTGGAATCCTTAGAGACAGGAACCAAGGTAGGGATCGGGGTTGCTACAGGCGCGGATAAGGTCTATATCGTAGATCGCCAAACGCTCAGTACAGAGGACCAGGCTCTCGTCGAGCCTAATTGCCTTCTGCCACTGGCTATGGCAAGCGATCTCAAGGATGGCTCCGCTACTGTCACGTCAACGGCTCATTTTCTGGTGAATCCTTGGCCCGCGCTGGAGGAAGGAGGGCTCGCTCGTTTCCCAAAGCTCCAGGCGTACCTGCGCCCTCACGAGCTGACGCTGCGGAGTCGCTACGTCGGGAAGAAAGACCCGACCCGCTGGTACAGGACCATTGACCGAGTGGATGCGTCTTTGACCGCCCGTCCAAAACTCTACCTGCCTGACATCAAGGATCGGATCGCACCCGTGCTAGACCCTGGCACAACCTACCCACACCACAATCTCTACGTCATCACCTCCGAGGAGTGGAACCTAGAAGTGCTGGGCGGGCTGCTCCTCTCTGACATTGCTCAACTCTTTGTTGAAAGTTACTCGGTACGGATGCGTGGGGGGTATCTGCGCTTCCAGGCACAGTACCTACGCCGTATTCGTGTCCCTAAACCTGAGACGATCTCGGCGGTAGATCAAGCTGATTTAATCACTGCATTTCGCAGCCGAGATATCCAAAAAGCCACAAGTATTGCCCTTCGCCTCTATGGACTAAGTTTCGCCCAACTCCCACTTTAAAAAGATACACTATGAGCCTACCCAACCTTGATATTCGTTTCGAAGAAGCTGTTGTTGCCTTCTGGAATGCCAGAGATCGTCAACAAAAAAAGCAAGAAGCAAGTGGCCGCAACGATGCTGGAACCCGTGGAGCCGTGACAGGGGGTGGTCAAATGGAGCAGATTGAGCAACTCATTGTTGATATTTTGCTTAAGGGTGGCGTTCCACAGAGCTGTATCTTCACTAAATCAGCCCTAGAGCTACCAGGGTACTTCCGCCCTGAGAAGAAGTGGGATTTGCTTGCCGTGAAGGACGAGCAACTTTTCTGCGCTATCGAGTTCAAATCCCAGGTTGGCCCTTCATTTGGTAACAACTTCAACAATCGTGTTGAAGAAGCCATTGGCAGTGCGACGGATATCTGGACGGCATACCGTGAAGGGCGCTTGGGAACCGGGCCTAGGCCACATCTGGGTTATTTCTTCCTATTGGAGGACTGCCCTGAAGTCCACAAACCGGTCAAAGCAAATGAGCCGCATTTCAAAACCGATCCAGCGTTCACGGGAGCCTCATATAGCGGGCGCTATGAGCTGCTCTGTCGTCGCCTTGTGCTTGAGCGTCTCTACGATGCAGCTTGCCTAACTCTCTCGCCCAAGGCGGCTCCACACTCTATTTCTCATCCCGCAGACGACCAGACATTTCGGCGATTCGCTATGGAGATCGAAGCCGTTGCGTTGCGATTTGGACAGTAGTTGGTGGGCGGTAAGGATTCGTGTAATTTCCCCACACTTCGTCAGTTTTAGAGCTGACGTTCACGACACATAGTTTTTGTGACGGGATAAGTGACAGCTTTTGAGGCTGCGATCAGTCTTGTGGGACTTGTCACCCAGACGAGCGTTTAGGCTCTGAACAAACATAGCTGTTAAAAAGGGACACTTAGCCTTTCCCCATCTACAGGTGGCAGAAAACTCTAGTTTTTCACCACCCCTCAAAAGGCA
>NZ_JAYUPA010001033.1:0-2611 GCF_043760365.1 Armatimonas sp. | reverse complement strand
CGACATCCTGACAGCGAGCAACAACCAGATGGGAGGTGCCGCAGATGCCCTGCCGGGTGGGCTGGGCGCACTGGCACGCGCCAGTACCAAGCCCGCCGTTGAGAAGCTCCATGATCTACAGGCAGTGGGCCTTGGCAAGAAGTTTCAAGACTTTAAGGACGGCAAGCTGCAGCCACTCTCCTCCAAAATGGGTGAGGGGCGCTTCTCCGAGTTTACCGCCAGCGACGGCGGTGTCGCGCTTCATGGCTACCGGGTGACGATCCTGGGGAGCGATAAGCGCTACTCCGTGCGGGCACAGTGTGCCCAGAGCGACTGGAAGACCCTCCAGCCTATCTACGAGAAAATTATTCAGAGCGTTGCCCCCGGCCCTGAAAATTAAGACAGTCTGAATTCTTGTGGTAGAATACCCCCATGAGTACGACTAGTGGGGTTGAGCTGGCAACACTGTCTCGGGGAAAGCGCCTGCTCTCGGAGGTGCGGCGTCAGGAGAAAAAGGGCAGTTTTACGGAAATTTTCTACAGCAGGCTGATGGCGCTCTCCACGCGCGATGAGAAGCTGAAGATCGAGCTGTTTCGCTTTGTGGATGCGCTCCCCGCGCTAAAATCGCCCGAGTCGGTGGCGCGGCACTTGCTGGAGTACTTGGTTCGCCCCGATGTCTCACTGCCGCCGGGCGGAGCACAGCTTCTCACGGGGCTCGCCAGCACGGGGCCATCGCGCTCACTACTTCACTTTGCGTCGCACACGGGGGCGAAACTCATGGCCGGGCGCTTTATCGCCGGGCGTGATGGAGTGGAGGCCGTTAAAGAGATCGAACGTCTGCGCCGCGTCCCAATGACTTTCACCATGGATCTGCTCGGTGAGGCCGTGACCAGCGAGGTCGAGGCACTCGCCTATCAAAAGAAGTATCTGGATCTGATTGAGGACCTTGCCCGCCTCTCGCAAGCGTGGCCGGGGATTGATCAGCTTGAAAAAGCAAGCTACGGAACTCTTCCCAAAGTCAATGTCTCGGTCAAGCTCAGCTCGCTTTACTCGCGCTTCGATCCGATGGCCGCCGATGCCACTGTAAAAGCAGTAAAAGAGCGCCTCCACCCAATTCTCTCTGCGGCAAAAAAGCACGGGCTCTTTGTGAACTTTGACATGGAGCAGCACGACTTTTGCACGGTCACCAATCGCATCTTCCGTGAGATATTTACCCAGCCTGAGTTCGCCGACTGGGCCGATGTGGGAATTGTGGTGCAGGCTTATCTCAAGCGCGCGGAGGCCGATCTGGTCGAGCTGCGCGACTGGGTAATTACACGTGGCGTTCCCGTCCACGTGCGCCTCGTGAAGGGCGCGTACTGGGATTTCGAGACCATTATCGCTGCCCAGCGCCATCATCCCGTGCCGGTCTGGGAGAAAAAGCCCCTCACGGATGCTTGCTTTGAGCGCTGCACCGAGTTTCTTTTAGACAACTGGCAGTATCTGCGGCCCGCGATTGCCAGCCACAACGTCCGCTCTTCCTCAAAAGCCCAGGCGCTCGCCGAGGCGAAAGGTGTCCCACCGCGCACGGTTGAGTACCAGGTGCTCTTTGGGATGGGTGAGCCGATTGGCCGCGCTCTGGCCGCACAAGGGGAGCGCGTCCGTACCTATGTCCCCTTTGGCGAGCTGCTCCCCGGCATGGCCTATCTTGTTCGGCGGCTCCTAGAGAACTCGTCCAACGACAGTTTCATTCGCAAGTCCGGCGACCAGAGTGCCGATGATGCGCTGCTTGCCGAGCCCAGCGCCGTTTCCACCCCTCCTTGCCCTGAGGGAGGGGCCGGGGGTGAGTTCAGCAATAACCCCGAAGTAGACTTTGCGATTCCCGAGAACCAGAAAAAAATGCAAGACGCGTTAGATAAGATTCAGAGTGCACTAGGCTTTACCGTTCCGATTGTCATCAATGGCAAGCGGGAGGAAAGCACAAAAATCATCGAGCGGCCCGACCCGTCGGCGACGGCAGTGATTGTCTCGAAGGCGCACTTTGCGAGCGTCGCTCAGGCGGACGCCGCACTTGCGGCTGCGAGCGCGGCGTTTCCAAGCTGGCGCGACACCAGCATCAAAGAGCGCGCGGATTTGTTGCGCCGCACCGCCGAGCAGTTCGAGAAGCGCCGCTATGAGATCTCGGCGTGGATGGTGCGCGAAGTGGGCAAACCCTGGCGCGAGGCCGACGGCGATGTGGCGGAGGCGATTGATTTTTGTAACTTCTATGCCGCCGAGATGGAGAGACTCTCGGAGCCGCGCAAGCGCAATCTGCCCGGTGAGTGGAACGAGTATTTCTACGATGCCCGTGGCCCGGCGGTGATTATCGCGCCCTGGAACTTCCCGCTGGCGATTCTCTGTGGCATGGCGGTTGCCGCGATTGTGGCGGGTAACCCGGTTATTCTTAAGCCCAGTGAGCAGGCGAGCCGTGTGGGTTACTTCCTACAAGAAGCGCTCGAAGCGGCAGGCTGTCCGCCAGGGGTGAGTAACTTCCTCCCCGGCGATGGCGAGGAGATTGGACCGACTTTGGTGAACGACCCACGCGTCGCCGTGATCGCGTTCACGGGAAGTAAAGCTGTCGGGCTGAGCATTATCCGCAGCGCCTCGGAAGTGC
>NZ_JAYUPA010001032.1:0-7360 GCF_043760365.1 Armatimonas sp. | reverse complement strand
AACTCCCCAGTCTTGCAAGGTTTGTTCATAGACAGCGCACCGAATCCGGGCGCTCTCCTGATTGGGATCACCCATGGCATAGGCAATAGAGCTGACCTGGTGCCCGCGCTCCCGCAGGTGCTGCATCCCCAGCTGCATTCCCGCCACATTGTCCACGTCCATAGAGGCCACCGCGGAGTCCGCGTAAACCTCGTCGGCCCCCACAACCCCCAGCGGAATTCCCACCGCTTTTAAGCGTTTGGGAAAGTCCTGCCCGATCTGAGGAGCAATCACGAGCATGGCATCGGGGCGCTGGGCACGGATATGGTGCTCGATACCTTCATCGGTTGCCGCCGCCGTGAAAAAAGTGATGTTGTAGCCACGCACACGGGCCCCCGCAAACACCCCCGCGAGAATACCCGCGTAGTAGTAGTTGGTCACAATCTCGGACTGCGCATCGCCCACGAGAATTCCCATCACGTGGGTGCGCTGACGTACCAGGCTCCGGGCAACGGCATTTGGATGGTAGTTCAGGCGGCGCATGGTCGAAACAACCCGCTCTCGCGTCTCAGCACGAACAGGGCGGGGACCATTATTGAGAACATAGGAGACAGTCGCCACCGACACTCCACTCTCTTTTGCGACATCGCGAATTGTTGCCATCACTGCTTGGTGCCTATTTTATCTAAACGATTAGATTTTGTCAAGAACCTCTAGACGAGACGATGCGGTGCCGTGGTGTTATCATGCCCGCCTAGACAAAATCGAAATGCTCGCTGGGCGTGATAAAGGGGGGAATCGCTCAGAACCCCCTTCCCCAGCGACGAAGGAGCGCCCGGGGGAGGGGGCAGGGGGAGAGGTTAGAAAGTTACTACTTGTCTATCGCCAGCCCTTTGACATCCTCATTGGCCTGCCCTATGGCCTCGGCGAGGCTGGGGTGGGAGTGGACGGTCTTCATGAGCTCGTCCACGGTGTTCTCTAGCTGGATGCTGACCACAGCCTCCATGATCAGATCCGTGGCGTGCGGTCCAATAATATGCACTCCGAGGATCTCACCGTACTTGGCCTCCGCCACCACTTTCACAAAGCCCTCGGTCTGGGCAATTGCCATTGCCTTGGCGAGGTTGCGGAACGGAAAAGTACCCGTCTTAACCTCGTAGCCCTGCTCTTTGGCCTGTGCCTCCGTGAGGCCCACGGCGGCCACTTCCGGCTCTGTATAGATACAGCTCGGGATGGCTTTGTAGCTCATGGTTGCCGTATGGCCACAGATATTCTCCGCCGCGACAAGCCCTTCGGCGGTGGCCGTGTGCGCCAGTCCGGAGCCGATCACGTCGCCAATGGCGTAGATGCCCGGAACACTGGTTTCGAGCTTATTATTGACCGCAATGGCGGCGCGGCCCTTGGGCGAGCCCAGCGTGATGCCCACACTCTCCAGCCCAAGCCCCGTAGTGAACGGTGTGCGGCCTGTGGCGATCAGCACAACATCGGCGGGCAGGCTCTTCTCCGCGCCATCGGCACCCGCAAAGAACACTTCCTTCTTGCCGTCTTTGTCCTCAACTCGGGTCACTTTCACACCCGTCTGAATAGCGACGCCTTGCTTCTTGAGGCTCTTGTTCAGCTCTTTGCTAAGATCCTCGTCCATGTTGGCAATAATGCGCGGCAAAAACTCCAGCACGGTCACTTTGCTGCCGAGCCCAGCGTAGACATAGGCAAACTCCACCCCGATCACGCCGCCGCCCACAATCACGAGCTCACCCGGCACTTGCTTGGCGCTCACGGCCTCGTTGCTCGTCCAGAGTGCGCCACTTGCCAGCGTGCCATCGGCTTTCTTCGCCTTCACCGCCGCGTTGTCCACCCAGATATCGGCGCTGTCCACGCCCGGAATCGGCACTTTGCTCGGCACGGAGCCCGTGGCGATAATAATATTAGCGGTGGTAATTTTCTCAACTGAGCCATCGGTCTTGGTCACTTCGACCGTATTTTTATCCAGAATCTTGCCGTAGCCCGCGATATGCTTGACTTTGGCGCTCTTGAGCAAAAACTCGACACCTTTATTGAGGCCCGTGACGATCTTGTCTTTGCGGCCCATCAGTGCAGGAAAGTCATACCCGACATTCTCGGCGATCAGGCCGAAGTCTTTGGCATGCTTGAGCGTGTGCAGCGCCGCGACCGAGCCGATCATGGTCTTGGTGGGAATACAGCCCCAGTTCAGACACGTCCCCCCCGGATTATCGGACTCGATACAGACCACTCGCGCCCCCAGCTGCGCCGCCCGTTTGGCCGCCGGATAGCCGCCCGGCCCCGCCCCTATCACAACGACATCCGCATCCTTCGACGGGTCAAAGTTCGCCTTACCACTCATCTCACGTATCCTCCAGACAGACAAAAAGGCCGGAATCGCACCGGCCTCTGGTATTTCCTGATTAGTTTACCATTTTGCCGCCCACACGAACGTGGGCGTCTACGGGCCTGCGGCCATGATGTCGCTCCGCGACGGGGGCGGGGGCGGTAAAATACAAATATGAGCTTGCAACGCCGCTCGGACCGCCGCCCTCTGCCGTGGGTCGAGATTTCCTGGCTCGTGTTCTCTCTAGGCTACGCCCTCTGGTTTTGGACCAGATCCCAGCACCTAGCCTACGAAACGGGCGCAACGGCAGATCACTCTAAAATCTATGGTTTCAGTGGTTTCTTCAGCGCCTATCCTATCCTTTTTTCGGTTGTTGGCTTCCTAAGTTGCCTCATCTCAGGCAAGAACGATCAGCAAGATCGCCGCTGGTTTCTCCAGCGTGCCCCGCTTCGTCTTCTCGTTGTGTTGGTGGTTTTGCTGGGGACAAGCTACGCAATGTCCCATATCACGGATGCCATTGACCGGGGTCTGCGAGCGCGTGTGGCAACGGGGCCGGGAACTGCGGCACTCCAAACCTGGGCGACGGAGTGCCTTTCTGGAAAACGCTCCCTGAAGCCTGTGCCCAAAAACATCAAATCGCTGGTGCCGACGGGATCGGTCGAGGCCAGCAAGGACTCCCCCGACGAGCAGCCCCACATTTTAATTCATCAAGCAGGCGGACGGGCATCCGGCTGGACGCTACGAGTCGGCCATCCTACGTTTCGGCCCCAGCTTAGCAGCGGCTTTCGCGTCATCGAGTGGCAACCTGGAGTTTACGCCACGTACTGGGTCGGCGGAGACTCCAGCTAATCCCTCTTCATTTGAATTTGAGACCGTTGCAAAGTTAAGATGTTGGGTCAGGATCTTAAGTACCAGAGTCTCCTCTTCAGTGTACTCTACCTGTAACGCTACCGTAACGCTGGCCTGTATAATGCAGACCAATTCACCTAACGAGGAGGCAACCATGCTCTTACCGATTCCGATTCCTATTCCGATGATTTTCGTCGCTCCCTACAACCAGGACGTGTCGTTCACCGAGTACCAGAAAAATATGCTCGCCGCGTTTCTCAAAGTCGGCTTTCAGGAAGGTAAAGCAACGGTGAGAGAGGGTCTCGGAAAGACGATTGAGATCCCACTGACGAAAGCCGGGGAACGGTTCGTCCTGACATTCAACAATGTCTATACCAAGATGGAGCAGACGCTTCCGCTGGCCGACGCGCCCGCCGCCGAGGCGCTGCATGGCCCTCGAATCAAAGAGAAGTTCCCCTCAGTCAAGGCGGAGTTCGACGCGCAAGGAGTCACTCTGTCGCGAGTCAGTAGCCCGGTAGACCTCACCCCGGAGTACATGATAGCGAATATGCTCGCCGACGTGCAGGGCGCAGCAAAGCTATTTTCCGCTACGCCCGCATCCGCCGATCCGCTCGGGACGGCGCTCAAGGACGCCGGGCTGGCGTTTAAAGACATCGGGGGCTACTACTCGCTGAAGTTCGACTTCTCCAGCGCCAAGCGAAGCCAGACCGCCTATGTTCGTAAAGAGATCAACACCTCAAGCTCCCTCAAAACGCGGAAGATCATCTCATTTTGCTACGATGCCAAAAATGCCCCGAGTGCGGAAATCCTTAAAGCCATCTTGCAAAAAAACTTCGGCATCGGCGGCATCGAAGCGCCCGGGGAGACGCAGAAAAACTGGCGGATTTTCTTTCGCATAGATGCTCCTGCCGATGTTGCACCCGATCTGCTCAAGCAATATCTTGTCATGGTTGCTGCAACCGCCGACGATCTCGAAAAAGAACTTGGGAAAGAGGATAAGCTCTGATGCTTTTACCAGAATGCGACGTAAGGCCCCTGGTTTATCCGATGGGAGCCATCACGGCGCTTTCTGGTAAAATCGAGATTTCTTGGTTCTTCTCTAGTGAGGCTTTTCGGTGAATTTAGAGCCATTCCAGAAAAAGTAGCTTGTTGCTTTGTACGCAGGTTTTCCGTCTGTTGTGGGAACGTTTATGTCAAGACGAATCATGCGATAGCCTCGGCGATCAAGCTCATTAAAGCTGATTTCTCGTTTGTCACCATCAACCTTTTCGGCAAAAAATTGCTGACTGCCTGGCTGGCCAAATCCGCCGGCAAAGACAATCATGAGGTGGTTTTCTGTACCTTCGAAAAGAAGAGCGGCAAGTTTTTTGCGACTAGGAACGATCCATTGAGGATGAATTTGATAACGAGCTTCCATGGTTTCGGCAGGGTAAGCAAGTTGAAAGCGCTGGATGCGCTTACCATTGGGCGTAATAATGTCAACATAGCGGATCTCATCAGGGCCGGTTCCTTTTTTAAATTCATGCACGAAGATTTTGCCGCCCGAAACCCCGTAGTTGAGAGCAACATATAGAATACTCACCGAGCCGGTCGGAGTCATCTTGAGGATGGAACTAGGGACAGGTAGCTCTTTTGCAGTTGGATCTGCGGCCCGGGCAGTAGGCGGCACGGAAATTAGGAACGCTGACCCTACGATTAGCGCATGGCGATTTGATATTTTGAACATTGAATGAACCTTTACTTCGTAGTTTCTTGAAGAGTACTAGTAACAAAAGCGAGCATAGGTTCCTCCTGAAAATGCAAAAGTAGTTAGTGGATTGAAAGCTCACTGAGCTTTACAGGGCGTCGCTCGGTGGCGGAGCGCTCGGCGGCGAAGACGGCTTTGTGGGTCTCGAAGGCGGTCTCGAAGTCCGTGTAGGGCATGGGCTGGTTGTTCTGGAGCGCATCAATAAACGCCTGGAACTGCGGCGGGTACGGGTGGTCGCTCACATCGCCTGAGTCCACGGTCGGGACGCCGAGCTTAGTCCAGAGGTCTTTGCTCAGGCCAGGCCACTGGAGCGAGGTGAGCTTCTCATCTAAAATGCTGCCCTCGCTACCGACTAAGTGCTGATGGAAGTAATACGGCTGGAGACAGTCAATGCACGACGTGACTTTTCCGAGCCTGCCATCCGCAAAGCGTAGCATCGAGACGGTGGTGGTCGGGTACTCGTAGGGCGTGAACTGGGGGTTCTTAGACTGAGTGGCGTAGCAGGTCACTTCCTCGATCTGGCCGGGCAAGTAATGCCGCAGCAAGTCCAGCGCGTGGCAGCCCGCTGTGAGCAAGCTACTGCCGCCGAAGTCTTTCTTGATGTTCCAGGCGTACTGCCCGTACCAGGGGCCGATCCCGTGGTAGTAATCCACCTCGGCGTAGTGGACATCGCCGAGTAGATTTTTATCGAGCGCGGCCCGAATCGCCTGCGCCTGGCGGCTGAAGCGCACCTCGAAGCAGACACAGGCTTGGATTTTTGCTTCTCGGATGGCATCGCGCACGGCGATGCAGCTTGCCCAGTCAATCCCGATGGGCTTCTCGATAATTAAGTGCTTTCCGGCCTTTGCAGCGGCGATTGCCTGCTCCGGGTGGAGCGGGTGGGGCGTGCAGATGTCAATAATATCAATCGAGTCGTCGGCGAGCAAGTCATTGAAATCGGAGGTGACGGTGAGTGGCGTGCCGTACTGGGCGCTGAGAGCGGCGGCGTCTAGCGCGCGGCGGGAGCAGACGGCGACAATATCCGCGCCTTGGACGCTTTTAAACGCCTCGATATGCGCCCCGGCCACCCAGCCGAGGCCAACAATGCCAATGCGATAGTGTTTCACAGTGCGATACCTTCCGCCCCTTGCGCGGCAGTTGTCGTGAGAAGTGTGGGAGCCTTGCCGAACTTTGTTGTGTAGCTCTCGGTGAGCGCAGCCTTGAGGTTCTCGATTACGGTAGGGTCGTGCAAAATAACGGCGGAGCCGCCCCAGCCGCCGCCGGTGAGCTTCGCGCCGTAGACACCAGGGAGCGCCGATGCCACTTCCACCAGCAAGTCCACTTCGTCGCACGAGTTCTCAAAGTAGCGCCGACACGACTCGTGCGACTGCTTCATGAGCTTGCCGACCTCAGCTAAGTCACCGCGCTCTAGCGCTTCGGCGGCTTTTTCGACCCGAGCGTTTTCGTAGACGATATGGTGTGCCCGCTGCTTGAGCACCGGATTGAGGCCGATGCCCTTGCTCTCAAGCAGTGCCGGAGTTACATCGCGTAGCTTGGCGTCGCCGCGCCCTAAAAGCTGCCGCGCCGCCTGAAGGCACTGACCGTGCCGCTCGGAGTAGCCGCCGCCTGCGGCGAGCTCGTGCTTGACATTGGTGTTGGCAATGAGAATCCCGGCTTTATCGGAGGGCAAGGGAACGGCGCGCCAGGCGAAGCTGCGGCAGTCTAAAAACAGCGCATTGCCCGCCAGGCCACACGCCGACGAAAACTGGTCCAGCAATCCCACGGGCGCACCTACAAACCTGCCGTTCTCGGCGCGGCGGGCGAGCTTGGCAAGCTCCATCGGGCTGTCGGCTAGGGGGTCAGGCCAGAGCGTGGTGAGAAGCCGCGCCGTTGCCACAAGTAGCGCCGCCGACGACGATAACCCCGAGCCATCAGGCACCGACGAGACCACGAACCCGGCAAACTTTCCCACGGGCGTGCCGGTTTTCTGGAGCTCGTCAATAATGCCCTTAATATAGTTAGCCCAGCGATCCTCGCCCGTGCTCTTCTCCATTGCACTCGGGTCAAAAGTGACCTCGGGAAAGTCCGCCGAGGTCGCAAGATACGTCAGAGGGCGCTCGGAGTGTGCTCCCGCGATCGCCGTGACGTAATCTACCGCCGCCGTGAGAACGAAGCCCTCGTTGTAGTCCGTGTGATTTCCTAGCAGCTCCACACGGCCCGGTGCAACACCGACCGCCGTGGGGGCCACGCCGTAGTGAGCCAGGAAGGCGGCGCGGGCCGCCTCAATTACCTGCTCACGCGTCATGCGGGAAACCTCCGCGCTCAATCTCTGCAATCGCGTCCAGATCGAGCGAAGGCAACCGTGGCCCCAGATGCGCGACAACCTTGCCCGCCGCCCACGCCGCGATCCGGCCCGTGACGGGCAGGGGTAGCTCTTTGGAGAGGCCGTAGAGAATCCC
>NZ_JAYUPA010001031.1:0-7360 GCF_043760365.1 Armatimonas sp. | reverse complement strand
AAAGCGGCGAAGATGCGGGTGGTCTGTGAGCAGAACGCCGTGGGGCTGGCGCATAAAGACGATCCGACTATCGCGGGCTGGATGCACGGCGACGAGCCCGATAACGCGCAGGCGGTCACTGATCCGGCGACGGGTAAGAAGGGCTGGGGGCCGTGTGTGCCGCCGCAGAAAATTGTGGAGGACTACAAGCGCCTCCGGGCCGCCGATCCGACCCGGCCTATTTTGCTCAATCTCGGGCAAGGCGTCGCCAACGACGGCTGGAAAGGGCGCGGTGCGGGCGCGAAGCTCTCGGATTATCAGACCTACGTCAACGGCGGCGATATTATCTCGTTCGATGTCTATCCCGCCGCCAACAATCTGCCGCTGGGGCTGGTGCCCAAGGGTGTGGATCGGCTGATGGGCTGGACGGGCGGGAAAAAACGCATCTGGAACTGCCTGGAGTGCACGCGCATTGATGGCAAGACCAAGGCCACGCCAAAGCAAGTGCGCTCCGAGACTTGGCGGGCAATTATTCACGGCTCGCGTGGCCTGATCTACTTCGTGCACCAGTTCCAGCCGAAATTCAACGAGCACGCTTTATTAGATGACCCCGAGATGCTGGCGTCGGTGACGGCGACCAACAAACAGATTCGGGAGCTCGCGGCGGTGATCAATAGCACCAAAGGCAAGCACAGCGAGCAAAACGGCGTGGAGCTTCTCACCGTGGAGCACAAGGGTGCAACCTATGTCTTTGCCGCCGCGACGGGTGCGGCCACGCTCACAGTGGAGATCGCCAAGAGGGGCAAGATTGAAGTGCTGGGCGAGGGGCGAATACTGACACCCACCGGGAGTGTCTGCACCGATACGTTTGCCCCTGACGACATCCATCTCTACCGAGTCATTCACCGATGATACCCTCAGAGTTTGTCGAAGCGGTAAAGAACACACTGGAGACCCACCGCAACCCGGAGAAAGCCGTTGCGATGGTCCGGTACATGAAAGACAACTTCGCCTTTCTGGGCCTCAAGCGCCCCGAGTTTCAGCCGCTCGTCAGGCCGCTGCTTACTACCGTCAAGCCCGTCGCCGACGAAGCCTGGCTCGCCGAGGCTGCACGCTTGGTGGGATAGTGTGGACGGCATTGTCGGGGGTGTGCTCAGCCCGCTCACCCTGCGCCTGCCTGAGCTACAAACACAAATGGACGAGTGGAGCCGCGACGAGAACTTCTGGCTCCGACGCGCGGCGATCTTGCACCAGCTCAAGCACCATAAAGCTACCGATGCCGACCGGCTTTTTGCTTACTGCCACGCCAGTGCCTCAGACCCCGCGTTCTTCATCCGAAAAGCCATCGGCTGGGCGCTCCGCACCTACGCCTACTCCGACCCGCTCGCCGTGCGTGCGTTTGTCGAGGCCAATAAAACGCACCTCTCCTGGCTTTCTGTCCGGGAGGCCTTGAAGCATCTCTAAATCCAGCCCCTGGCCCCAGAAGGAAGCCTCCCTCGGCTCGCTAGGGCTCGCCACTCCCTCCGGCTCCGCGAAGGAAGGGTAGTAGTGAGGTGAGGTAAGCGCGTCGCCAATCACCCTCTTCGCAGCGAGGGACGAGCGATTGCCGGAGAGGGTCGCCGTCTAAGCGGCGGGGAGAGGAAATTTATCGCGGGGAACGAGCAATCTGCATTGTCCCCCCGCCGGGCGGGGGCTAGGGGGTAAGAAAAACTGGGGGTTAGCCTTCAAGTACCCTAGATCTGCCATCCACTCCTGGAGCCGGACATGCCAGGTGCCAAAGGGTATCCCCTTGCGCTCGCTGATTGCGCCACCGTGGCCGCCGTGGCCGTAGATGTGGAGCTCGGCAGGGACTTTGGCGGTGAAGAGCAGGTTGTAGTACTCGACAGTTTGCCGGGCATGAAACGCATCGTCAATGCCCGCACTCACCAGGAAAGCGGGGCCAGCACCGGGGGGAATGGCGAAGCTCATCGGAGCCCAGCCCGCGTAGACCAGCCCCACAAAGTCCGGGCGGCAGCTCTCTCGCTCGATGGGATCGGTGGCATCGGGCTTGCCGCCATCGTTGCGCATGTGTACCAGCGCCGCAAGTGCGCCGCCTGCCGAAAAACCTAAAATCCCGACCCGCTTGGTGTCCACGCCCCACTCTTTTGCATTCGCACGTACCAGCCGGAAGGCTCGCTGGGTGTCCTGAAGCGCCTCGCCCTCGACTGTGTACTTGTAGCCCGGAGTCTGAGCGAGCCGGTACTTGAGCACCGCGGCGGCGACCCCGTGGGAGTTCAGCCACTGTGCGATCTGAATCCCCTCGTTGGGCCAGCCTAGCTCACGATGCCCTCCGCCGGGCGCAACAACAATCAGTGTCCCCGTGGCCTTCTCCTTCGGCGGCAGAAAGACCTCGATGATGGGATTGTGGACATTTTTAATGTTGTAGTACTGCCCCGGCTTGGGATCGGGCGGGGTGAGAATTTCTTTCTCGTTCTGACCCTGAAGTGTGGGATGGCCGGGTGGGTAGAGCGAGAGAGTCTGCGATTTGGTTTGCGCGTAGGCGGGAGCCAGAAGCGCGAGGGCGGCAAGGTTGAAAAGAAATAGGGCCCAGGTGTTCATGTGCCCATTGTACCTACGACTTTGATGAGAACGTGCTATAATTTTCCCGTCATGACATCGTCTAAACTTACCCGGCGCGGGTTTTGCGCACTCAGTCTCTCGCTCGTCTCCCTGGCTCTGTCCGGCTGTCCCTCCAGCAGCTCGGGGGGGGGAGGCACGGGCAGTGGAGGAACTGGATCGGTGCCAGGCGTCTTGCGCTACCCCATTGCGACGGAGCCATCCACGCTCGATCCGCACCGCGCCCAAGACGGCCCAACTATTGATCTCTTGCAGAACGCACACATGGGCCTCGTCGGCTGGAACGACAAGACCGAGGTCACACCGCTTGCCGCTAAAGAAATGCCGAAAGTCAGCGCGGACGGACGCGTCTATACCTTCACGCTCCGCGAGGGCCTGACGTTCCATAATGGCCGTGCGGTGACCGCCGACGATGTGTTGTACAGCCTGACCCGCGCCCTCGACCCCAAGCTGGCATCGCCCGTAGCCGTGACCTACCTAGACGATATTCAGGGCGCAAAAGAGCTGGCTGCCGGAAAGGCCACCGAGCTGACGGGCGTGAAAGTTATTGGCAAGAGCACGATTGAGATTACGCTCGTGGCATCGCGGCCCTACTTTTTAGGCAAGTTCACCTACCCGACCGCCTATATTCTTGCCAAAGAGGAGATCGAGAAAGGCCCGACACTGCCCAGCGGGGCAAAAACCATCGGCTCCGAGAACGCGGCGCTGGTAGGCTGTGGTGCGTTTAGGCTCACCAACTACACACCACAGAAGTCCCTCACGCTGGAAGCCAACAAGGAATGGGTTCTTGGGGCACCCAAGCTCACCAAGATCGAGCGCCCGATTATTCTGGACACCAAGACCGCCCGCCTCCAGTACGACTCCGGCCTCGTGGACATTATCGCGCTGGAAAAAGGCGACTACGAGAAGGATAAAACCGATCCCAAGTACGCCGGACAAGTGCAGACTTTTAACCGCGCCTCCACATATTATGTGGGGATGAACCAGAAAGCCTACGCGCCGTTCAAAAACGCCAAGGTTCGGCAAGCCTTCGCCTGCGCCACCAACAAAGCGGAGATCAAGAAAGGCGTGCTTCTGGATGTGAACACGGCGGCGGAGTGCATCGTCCCCGAGGGAATGCCCGGCTACGACGCAAATTTCAAGGGCTATCTCTACGATGAAGCCAAGGCAAAAGCTTTGCTCGCCGAAGCGGGCTTCCCGGACGGCAAGGGCCTCCCGCCTCTCACGCTCTGCTTCCGCCAGCAGCAGCCCGATATCGTCAAGACCGCGCAAGTGCTTAAAGAGCAGTGGAGCAAGATCGGGATTCCCGTGGAGCTGCGCGAGATGGAGTACGCTTCGCTGATCAAGGCGATGGACAACGACGAGATCGTCTATTTTCACCGCTGGGGCGCGGACTATCCCGACCCGCAGAACTACCTCTCGTTGCTCTTGACCACCACGGGCGCGGAGAACCATGTGGGCTACTCCAACCCTGCCTACGATGCCCTCTGTGCCCAGGCCGATGTGGAGACCGACTCCAAAAAGCGCCTCGAAATGTACGCCAAGGCCCAGCGCATGGTCGTGGACGATGCCGCGTGGATTCCGATCTACTACCAGCGTGATATGGAGCTGATCAAAACCCACGTCACCGGCCTCAAAGACGGTCTTCTCGGCCACCTTCCGCTCGTCACGGTCGAGGTCAAGTAGTCGTGGCAAATCCATTTCTGCTGGAGATCACCCCGAAGAACCTTTTATCTTTTGGGCCCAATCCAGAAACGATTAAACTACAAAGTTTGAACGTGCTTATTGGTGCGAACGGTTCTGGTAAGTCAAATTTCATTGAGATGATAAGTTTACTTCGTTCAACTCCTGGTGAAATTCGATATGCTTTTCGTCCTTCTGGAATTTCAGATTGGATTAGTAAGCAGAGCAACTCAGCATCAGCAGTTTTAGATGTTGTTGTTAATAATGATAAAGGTACATTACCACTCAGGCATATACTGGGATTTGATGTGGTAAATAATATGTTTGTTCTTCATAATGAGCAAATTGAGAACAGTCAGCCTTATCCTGGGAAAAGTGATTCATATTTTTACTATCGGTACCAAAATGGAAATCCTATTGTTAACGTGAAAAATGAAAAGCGTGACTTGCAGTCAGAAACAGTATTGCCTAACTCTTCGATTTTGTTTCAAAGGCAAGACCCAGAACAGTATCCCGAGATACATTATTTAGCTAGAAATTATCAGGGGATTAAAATATTTAGGGAATGGGAATTTGGAAGAAACAGTCGATTACGACAGCCACAGGATGCTGATGACAACCCTTCTGATTTAAAAGAAGACTTTTCAAATCTGGCGATGCACCTGAACTACTTAAATAGTTTTCCCGCAGTGCGTAAAAAAATTAGAGAGAAGATAACTGACATCTTTGACGGTGCAAGTGATTTTGGAGTCGATATTTTTGGTAACAAGGTTCAACTCTATTTATTCGACGGCGAAGATAAAATTCCAGCAACACGGCTATCTGATGGTACTTTGCGTTACCTTTGTTTGCTTGCGATTTTGTGTAATCCGAATCCATGCCCTTTAATTTGTCTAGAAGAGCCAGAACTTGGTTTACATCCTGATTTACTTTCAGGGCTGGTGGATTTGATAAAGGAATGCTCTGAACGCACCCAGATGATTGTTACTACCCATTCCGAATTTCTTGTCGATAGCTTTAGTAATAGCCCCGATTGTGTAATTGTAGTAGAAAGAGAAGATAAAATTACTGAAATGCGGCGACTATCTCCCGATGCGCTGAAAATATGGCTCGAAGAGTATACACTTGGAAATCTATGGATTCGGGGACAACTGGGAGGGACTCGCTGGTGAAAACGGTTACGGTATTTGTTGAGGGAGCAATAGAAAAACCTAAGAATCCTATCGAAAAAGAACTGACCACTAAGTGTCGAAGAGCGTTTTCTAAGCTTTTTGGAATGAAACATGTTAGTTTTGTACCATGTGGGGGACGAGGGACTACTTTTCGACAATTTAAAGCTGAATTTGAAAATCAGAGTCGAACATCATGGCCAATCTTATTGGTTGATAGTGAAGAGGAGGTAATTCTGGAATCGAAGATAGAACATTTAAAAAAACAAGATGGTTGGGATTTTCCTGTGGGAGTTGAAGAAAGGCACATTCAATTCATGTCTACATGTATGGAATCTTGGCTTATCTATGAGCAAAAAGGGTTGCGAGCTTTTTATGGACGATGCTTACAAGAGAGTGGTTTACCGTCGAGATTTGAAATGGAGAGGCGGCATCGGCACCTACTCTTTGAAAATCTATGTCATGCAACTCGGGATTGTGTAAAAGAGAAGGTTTATTCAAAAGGAATTGCATTTCAAATTCTTGAGGGGGTGGATCGGGAGATACTCAAGGAACTTACGTATTTTAAACTAGCCTTCACGGCTATTCAAGGCCACATTAACAAATGATTCGCCTGATTCTCACGCGCCTTGGGCTGGCGATTCCGACACTGCTGGCGATCTCGTTTCTCGTGTTCTTTGCGACCTATCTCTCGCCCGCCGACCCGGTGGACATCCTGCTCGGGCAGCATGCCACACCAGAGAGCAGGGTGCGTTTGCAGCATCAGCTGGGGCTGGATCTGCCGCCACTGGTGCGCTACGGTAACTATGTTTTTGGAATCGTGACGCGCGGCGACTTTGGCCGTTCGTATTTTAATAATGGCGAGCCGGTGCTGGAACTAATCAAGCGTGGCTTTCCCAACACGGGGACACTGGCGAGCCTGGCGCTGTTGTTCTCGCTGGGCATCGGGATTCCGATTGGGATTCTGGCGGCGGTGAAGGCCAATAAAATAACCGACCGGGCCGTGATGAGTGTCGCCCTGATCGGTGTCGCCGTGCCCTCGTTTGTGCTGGCGCCGCTGCTGACACTGTACTTCGCGGTACAGCGCAACTTACTGCCGCCCATGGGCTTTGCACTGGGCGATGCGGTTCGGTCGCAGCCGCAGTTCTTTATCCTGCCCGCGATCGTGCTCGGCGCGCGTTCGGCGGCGCTGATGGCGCGCATGACCCGCTCGGCGATGCTGGATGTGCTAGGGCAGGACTATATTCGGACGGCGCGGGCGAAGGGCCTGTCGAGTGGTGTGGTCTTGTTTAAGCACGCGCTAAAGAACGCGTTCCCACCGATCATGACTGTCGCGGGAACCACTTTTGGGTACTTGCTCTCGGGCTCATTTGTGGTGGAGACGTTTTTTCAGATTCCGGGGCTGGGTTATCAGTCCATCTTTGCGATCCAGCAGCGTGACTACCCGGTGATCCAGGGATTGGCGCTGCTGATGGCGTTTATCTTTGTCGTGGTGAACCTGATCGTGGATATTCTCTACGGCGTGCTGGATCCCCGTGCACGCTCCGCAGGGGGAAAGCGCTAGCCATGAACGAGCTTAAAAAGAATAAAATCGCTTTTGCGAGCCTGATCTTTCTTGGCCTGCTGGTCTTGGTGGCGATCTTTGCCAACATCCTCGCGCCGTACCCCTTCGCGGAGCAGAAGCTGATAGACCGTATGCAAGGCCCGAGCGCGACGCATCGGCTTGGTACGGATGATCTGGGGCGTGATATTCTCTCTCGCTTGGTCTATGGGGCACGAATCTCTCTGTCGGTGGCGGTGTTAGTGGAGCTGGTGGTGGTGAGTATCGGTGTCACGGTGGGGCTGATCGCGGGGTTCTTCGGTGGCTGGGCTGAGACGGTTCTGATGCGCATCACCGACACACTGCTCGCCTT
>NZ_JAYUPA010001030.1:0-2618 GCF_043760365.1 Armatimonas sp. | reverse complement strand
TCGCTGCCAAGAATTATATTTTCCGTGACCGTAAACGGCGCAATCAGATCGAAGTGCTGCTGTACCATCCCGATTCCGGCGTTAATCGCGGCTCGTGGGGAGGAGAAGTGTGTGGCACTGCCCTCCAGTTGTAGCTCCCCCGAGTCGGGTTGGAGTAGGCCAAAGAGCACGCGCATCAAAGTGGACTTACCTGCCCCATTTTCCCCGATAACCGCAATTCGCTCGCCCGGCGGCAGCGCAAGGGAGATGTCTTCGAGTGCCGTTACCGCACCAAAGCGCACCGTGATGTGGGCGAGCTGGATCGAAGGGGCTGTCACGCGTTTAGTATAGCACGGTAGGCCGCCAGCACGATCTGGGCATGCGCCTGCCAGGTATAGGATGGTGTGGTCTGGTAGCGTGCTGTGGCAAGTGCCGCAGCCAGCGCCGCGGCGTCGTGTGGATCCGCGAAGGTTGCGGACTGTCCCAAGACTTCACGGAGCACAGGGATGTCGGCGGCAACCACCGGGCATCCCTGAGCCAGCGCCTCCAAGGGAGGGTATCCGAAGCCTTCATAGAGCGAGGGAAAGCAGTAGACACTAGCTTCCGCATAGGCTGCGCGCAGCTCGGTATCGGTCAAGTGACCCAGTGCGAGTGCGTTGGAGGGCAAGATAAGCCGTTTTTTTCGCCCACTCGCAAAAGTTTTTCCAACCAGAGCAAGTTTTTTTTTCGGGTGATGCTCCATAGCTGTAATCAGTGTTTCCAGGTTCTTATGCGGCTCGTTTGTTCCCACCGCCAGCACGAAGGGCTCCGTGATGCGCTTGCGCAGAGCGGAGCGTTCGGCAGGCGTGGCGGGGAGGCTCCAGAACCTGTCCAAACCCGGATAGGCCACGGTGAGTTTCTTTGCTTGGACACCCGGCACTAATGCCAGAATCTCGCGTTTTGTAAACTCTGACATGGGGAGCACCTGAGTGGCATTTCGAAGGGAGCGTGGCATCGCCCAGCGTAAAAATGCCGCCCGGAGAGGGGAGAAACTCCGTGGCCAACGCAAAATCCGCAAGTCGGGGACGGTTAAGATGCTCGGGGTGGGTACCGAAAAGGGCAAGTAGCCAAAGGGAGAATGAAAAAGATCAAAAGGGGCGGTTTTGTGTAAGCGCCTGAGAAAAGCCGTCTCGCGTAGGAGCCTGCCCAGTGGGTGACCAGAGCCTCCACCGGAGTGTATGGTGAGGGGGACAGGGATCAGTGGAGGCGGTAAATCGTCCCAGCCCGGCGGGATCAGGCAGCGAATCTCCAGCCCACTCGTGTGAGTTGCGAGCGCCTGAAGCAGTCCGATTAAGTAGCGTGTGATGCCTGTATTTTCTGCCAGAACAAACGGACAATGAAGGAGAACACGCATTATCGCATCCTATCATGCAGAACATGCTTGACTCTGGAAAGGCCTTGGCTTATAATCAGCTGACATCTCTAGGCCGTGTCGAAGGATAAACCATGCGAATTTCTCGTCGCACTCAACGTGCCCGCGTCGGCGCCGCCGCCGCGCTGGCGCTTACTTCTGGAATTGCCGCCATCGGAGCGGCGGCGGCGGACTGGCCCCAGCTACGTGGCGACACGCAGCGAACGGGCATCGCCGCCGAGGCGATCAAGCCACCGCTCTCAGTACTCTGGCGTTTTACAGGGGGAGTTCAGAATAATAACATCACATCCCCCGTGATCATCGGTAATACCGTCTACTTCAGTACGCGCGCCAGCAATCAGCAGGGCGGGATTCTCTACGCCTTGGACGCCAAGACTGGGGAGCGCAAGTGGTCCTACCCTCAGGATGCCAATGGACTGGCTGCGGGGAGGTACTTTACGACCACTGTCACCCATGATAACGGCAAACTCTACGTCGGCTCCTCGGGTGGTACGCTCTATATACTAGACGCCAAGACCGGTGCAGAAGCCGGTGGTCCGTTCCAGCTAGGCCGTCGCATTGAGTCCGCTCCGATTATCGAGAACGGAACACTCTACTTTGGGTGTAATGATGGCATGTTCTACGCCCTTGATGCCCAGACGGGTGAGAAGCGCTGGAGCCAAATGGACACCCGCAACCGCCGCACCGTGGGCTATGCCTACTCTGCTGGCGAGGGAGTCAGCTCCGCGCCCCTACTCGCGGGCGACATGATGCTCTTCCAGACAACGGACAACCAGATTCACGGGATCAAGCAAGCCACGGGAAATTTCCGCTGGAAAACCCGCTTGCCCTACACGTTCCTGCCGCACGGAATGACCTTCGCTGGCAACAGTATTTTCGTTGCGACAGGCCCCGCACTGTACTCCGTCCTCCCCGCTTCCGGCTCCATTCGGTGGTACCGCAACCTGCCTAACGATATTCTGGCAGCGCCCGCGCTCTCGGAGGGGATTGCCTATGTGGGATGTAAAGATGCGAATGGGGATGGTGGCCTGCTCTACGCTCTAAAAGATAATGGGCGTGAGCACTGGAAAAAACCGGTGAAGCTTCCCTATGCACCGGCAGGTGCCCCTATTGTCTCGGGTGAGGTGATCTATGTCCCGGGCCAGCGGGGGACGCTCATGGGGATTGATAAAGCGGAAGGTGGCTTGCTCTGGGCGTACCAGCTTCAGCCCGTTACCAGCCGGCCCAA